>NZ_RZQG01000702.1:0-3212 GCF_003998635.1 Mesorhizobium sp. M7D.F.Ca.US.004.03.1.1 | reverse complement strand
GCTCGATGGGCCGCGCGGCGGTCCCGTCGGGCGCCTCGACCGGTGCCCACGAGGCCGTCGAACTGCGCGACGGCGGCGCCCGCTATCTCGGCAAGGGCGTGCTCAAGGCCGTCGAAGCGGTGAACGGTGAGCTGTTCGAGGCGATCGGCGGCATGGAGGCCGAAAACCAGATCCATATCGACCAGACCATGATCGAGCTTGACGGCACGCCCAACAAGAGCCGGCTCGGCGCCAACGCCATTCTCGGCGTCTCCCTGGCGGTGGCCAAGGCCGCGGCCGAAGCCGCCGGCCTGCCGCTCTACCGCTATGTCGGCGGCACCAAGGCACACGTCCTGCCGGTGCCGATGATGAACATCATCAATGGCGGCGCGCATGCCGACAACCCGATCGACTTCCAGGAATTCATGATCATGCCGATCGGCGCGCCGACGCTGCGCGAAGGGGTGCGCTGGGGTTCGGAAATCTTCCACACGTTGCGCAAGAAACTGAAGGACGCCGGCCACAACACCAATGTCGGCGATGAGGGCGGCTTTGCCCCGAACCTGAAAAGCGCGCCGGTGGCGCTCGACTTCATCATGGAATCGATCGAGCAGGCCGGCTTCAAGCCGGGCGAGGAGATCGCGCTCGGCCTTGATTGCGCGGCGACCGAGTTCTTCAAGGACGGCAACTACGTCTATGAGGGCGAGAAGAAGACACGTGACCCCAAGGCCCAGGCCAAATACCTGGCCAAGCTTGCCGCCGATTATCCGATCATCTCGATCGAGGACGGCTTGGCCGAGGACGACTGGGAAGGCTGGAAGTACCTCACCGACCTGATCGGCAAGAAGACCCAGCTGGTCGGCGACGACCTGTTCGTCACCAACACCGCACGGCTGCGCGACGGCATCCGCATGGGCGTTGCCAATTCGATCCTAGTCAAGGTCAACCAGATCGGCTCGCTGACGGAAACGCTCGACGCCGTCGAAACCGCGCACAAGGCCGGCTACACCGCCGTCATGTCTCACCGCTCGGGCGAAACCGAGGATTCGACCATCGCCGATCTCGCGGTTGCCACCAATTGCGGACAGATCAAGACCGGCTCGCTGTCGCGCTCCGACCGCATGGCCAAGTACAATCAGCTGATCCGCATCGAGGAAGAGCTCGGCAAGCAGGCAAGCTATGCCGGCAAGTCGGTGGTCAAGGACTGATCCGCAAGCATTCGGGATTCGGGATCCCGGATATCGGATGAAAGGGCGGGAGCATTCCCGCCCTTTTTCATTTCGGCTCGCCAAACCGGTCACCCGTAACCGTCCGTTAAGCACAATCGGGCGAAAAAGGTCGTGAGCCGCCTGAGTTCGCGGCCGAGAGGAATCGGGCGATGTGGACGCGTCAGCACAAGCAGAGAAACACCGGCCGGCTGATCATTCCCTCGCTCTGCGTGGCGTTCCTGGCCTATTTTGGCTTTCATGCCTATCACGGTGAATTCGGCATCTATTCGAAATATCAGCTGGAAGCCCAGACGGTTGCGCTGCAGAGCCAGCTCGATGCGATCAAGGCGCGCCGCATGGAACTCGAGCGCCGCGTTCGACTGATGCATGAAGGCACGCTGGAGAAGGACATGCTCGACGAGCAGGCGCGCAAGGCGCTCAATCTGTCCCAGGCTGATGAAATCACCATCATGTTGCCGGCGGCGGCGAAATAACCGATATCGAGTTAATCGCCAATATTTTCAATGATTTTAATCGCTTAGGCGCATGCCAGCTATGCAAATTCGGCATGGCGCAACGCTTTAACGCGTGTTAGCCTCCCTCAAATCGGTGGGGAGGAGCTGATCTCCCCAGAGCAGATTTCCTCTGCTCTAATGTCCACAAAGAGACGCCAACAGGGAGTGATGCATGGCCACCGCCGCCAGAAAAGCGCCTGCCAAATCCAAATCCGACGGCAAATCGGGGCTTTCGGCCCCCAAGCCCGCCGAATTCACCAAGGACGAAGAGCTTGCCGCTTACCGGCACATGCTGCTCATCCGCCGCTTCGAGGAAAAGGCCGGCCAGCTTTACGGCATGGGCTTCATCGGCGGCTTCTGCCATCTCTATATCGGCCAGGAAGCGGTCGTCACCGGCATGAAGATGGCGCTGATCGACGGCGATCAGATGATCACCGCCTATCGCGACCACGGTCACATGCTGGCGATGGAGCTGTCGCCGCGTGGCGTCATGGCCGAGCTGACCGGGCGTCGCGGCGGCTTGTCACGGGGCAAGGGCGGCTCCATGCATATGTTCTCCAAGGAAAAGCACTTTTACGGCGGCCACGGCATCGTCGGCGCGCAGGTGTCGCTCGGCACGGGCTTGGCCTTCGCCAACCGCTACCGCGACAACAACAATGTCTCGCTGACCTATTTCGGCGACGGTGCGGCCAACCAGGGCCAGGTCTATGAAAGCTTCAACATGGCCTCGCTGTGGAAGCTGCCGGTGATCTACATCATCGAGAACAACCGCTATGCCATGGGCACCTCGGTCTCGCGCTCGTCGGCCGAGACGGACTTTTCGCATCGCGGCGCCTCCTTCAAGATTCCCGGCATCCAGGTCGACGGCATGGATGTCCGCGCCGTCAAGGCGGCGGGCGACCTGGCCACCGAATGGTGCCGTGCCGGCAACGGCCCATTGATCCTCGAAATGCAGACCTATCGCTATCGCGGCCACTCGATGTCCGATCCGGCGAAGTATCGCTCCAAGGAAGAAGTGCAGAAGATGCGCTCCGAGCATGACCCGATCGAACAGGTCAAGGCGCGGCTGATCGAGAAGAAGTGGGCGACCGAGGACGAACTCAAGACCATCGACAAGGAGGTCCGCGACATCGTCGCCGACGCCGCCGAATTTGCCCAGAACGACGCGGAGCCGGATCCGTCCGAGCTCTGGACCAATATCGTATTGTAACGGGAGGGCAAGGACATGCCGATCGAAATTCTCATGCCCGCTCTCTCGCCGACCATGGAAGAGGGCAATCTTTCCAAGTGGTTGAAGAACGAGGGCGACAAGGTCGTCGCCGGCGACGTCATCGCCGAGATCGAGACCGACAAGGCGACGATGGAAGTCGAAGCCGTTGACGAAGGCACGCTGGGCAAGATCCTGATCGCTGCCGGCACCGAAGGCGTCAAGGTCAACACACCCATCGCCGTGCTGTTGCAGGACGGCGAAAGTGCCGGTGATATCGGCAAGGCCGCGGCTTCCGCCAAG
>NZ_RZQG01000701.1:0-3217 GCF_003998635.1 Mesorhizobium sp. M7D.F.Ca.US.004.03.1.1 | reverse complement strand
ATCGGCTGTCGTCGGCGCATCCTTCGCCCAGCCGGCTGACAGGCTTGCGGCTGCCCGAGACAAGGATGCGCCAGCGACAAGGCTTGGCCGCAGGCTGGTGGATGCGGCGCCCTTCATCGGGCTTGCCGCCGTGCTGGCCGTGATGGTCTCAGCCAATCCAGCCGTAGCCTCGATCTTCGGCCTCGATCTGCTGCTGATGCCGGCGCTGTCGCTGGTGCTGGTGACGGCCGCACAGATGTTCATTGTCGGCGGCAGCGAGATTGACCTCGGTGTCGGCGCCTTCGCCGGCCTCGTCAGCGTGCTCAGCGCCACGCTGCTTTACGACCAACCATGGCTCGGCGCGCTGGCGCTGGCGGGAGCGCTCGCCGCCTATGCCGGGCTTGGCGGGGTGATCCAGGCGCGCAAGATTCCGGCCATCGTCGTCACGCTCGGCGCCTCCTTCATCTGGGTCGGACTGGGCTATGCACTGCAGCCGACGCCCGGCGGCGCCAGCCCGGAATGGCTGTCGGCGCTCTTCAGCTGGTCGCTTGGCTTCGTGCCCACCTCCATCATCCTCATCGCAGCCGTCGCGCTGATCGTCTTCGTCATCGACCGGCTGCCGCTCGGCGTGGTGCTGCGCGGCTTCGGCAACAACCCGACAGCGATGATCCGCTCGGGATGGTCGCCGACGCGCTATGCGCTGGTGCGCTATCTCATTGCCGGGCTGTTTGCGGGTGCAGCCGGCCTGTCGCTGACGGCGATCAACACGGCGAGCGACATCAACTCCGGCAATTCGTTCACTCTGCTTAGCGTCGCCGCCGTGGTGATGGGCGGCTGCTCGCTGCTGGGCGGTATCATCTCGCCGGTCGGCGCCGTCGCCGGGGCGGTGACGCTGTCGCTGATCGGCGCGTTGCTCGGCACGCTGAACGTCAGCAGCGATTTCAACGCCGCGACGCAAGGCCTGATCCTGATCGCTCTTTTGACGCTGCGCAGCCTAACCGCTGACCGCAGGAGCGAACAATGAACGCTCTGACCGCCTTCAGCCTCTGGACGCAGAGAAACCGCTGGATCTGGGCGGCGATCGGCGTGCTGCTTCTGTGGCTGGTGCTATCGATCGTCACCAACCGCTTCAGCCTGTCCAGCCTGTCGGGCATCATCTTGTCGGCATCCTTCCTGACGATCGTCGGCATCGGCCAGATGTTCGTGGTGACGACCGGGCGCGGCAACATCGACCTCTCAGTTGCCTCGGTGATCACGCTCAGTGCCTTCGTCGCGCTGCTCACCATCAAGGGCCAGGATGCCAATCTCGCCATCGGCGTTGCCGCCGCGATCCTGCTCGGCCTTGCCGTCGGCGCGCTCAATTCGCTGCTTGTCGTGGTGCTCGGCATCCCGGCCATCATCGCCACGCTGGCGACCGGCTACGTGCTGGCCACCGCAACGCTGCTGTCGAACCGGGCGATCTCGGGTTTCAGCGTCAGCCCGGCGCTGAAATACCTGGCATCGGGCCGTATTTCCGGAGTGCCGATCATGGCCGTTATCGCCATATCAGGCGTCGCGGCAACCTCCTTCGTGCTGCGCTACACGGTGTTCGGCCAGTTGTTGTCGGCGGTCGGCCAGAACCGCACTGCAGCTCGGCTCGCCGCCATCAGGACCGGCCCGGTGATCGCATCGGCCTTCATCATCTCGTCGGTGCTGGCGTCGCTCAACGGGCTGCTGCTTGGCGCCTATATCGGCGGCGCCTTCCTCGAAATGGGCCAGCCCTACCTGTTGCAGTCGATCGCTGCGGTGGTCCTCGGCGGAACGCTGATCTTTGGCGGCTCGGCAACCGCCGTCGGCACCTTGTTCGCCAGCATCCTTTTGATCCTGATCGTCACAACGATGCAGATCATCGGCCTTCCTCCGGGCGCCCAGGATATCGTGCAGGGCGTCGTTGTCATCTTCGTGCTCGCGCTTGCCGGACGACAAGCGATGACGCGGCGAGCGCCGGTTGAGCCGACAGACGGCGACGCCGCAATGTCGGCGGGAGACCGGCAGTCGTGACCTGCATCGCATTCACTATTATCGGATTGCCAAAATCTGGTAGCGTGATTATACCAGTTGATAAGTTGACGACGGGCGATACCGTCGGCTGAGATCAGGAGTAGTGACCAGATGACAACGATTGCGCTGTTCGGTGCCGGCGGAAAAATGGGCTACCGCCTGTCGACCAATTTTAGCGGATCGCCCTACACGATACGCCATGTCGAGGTCAGCGATGCCGGCCGCGAACGGCTGAAGACCGGACTGGGTTTCGATACGGTCAGCGCCGACGAGGCGCTCAAGGGTGCCGATGTGGTGATCCTGGCCGTTCCGGACACGCATATCGGCAAGGTGGCGACCAGCATCGAGAGCAAGCTGGTATCAGGCACGATGGTGGTGGTGCTCGACGCGGCGGCACCCTTCGCCGGCCATCTGCCCAACCGACCGGACCTCACCTATTTCGTCACCCACCCCTGCCATCCGCCGATCTTCAACGACGAAACAGACATGGCGGCCAAAAAGGACTATTTCGGCGGCGTCAAGGCCAAGCAGCATATGGTCAGTGCGCTAATGCAGGGACCGGAAGAAGATTACGCCAAGGGCGAGGCGATCGCGAAAATCATCTGGGCGCCGGTCATGCGTTCACACCGTGTCACCGTCGAACAGATGGCCCTGCTGGAGCCTGGCCTTTCGGAGACGGTGTGCGCCTCGCTGTTGGTGGTCATGAAGGAAGCCGTCGACGAGGTCGTGGCACGCGGCGTCGACAAGCAGGCGGCGCTCGACTTCCTGCTCGGCCATATGAATGTGCTCGGCGCCGTCATCTTCGGCGAGACCAAGGGCGTTTTCTCGGACGCCTGCAACAAGGCGATCGAATTCGGCAAGCCGGTGCTGATGCGTGACGACTGGAAACGCGTGTTCGAGCCGGAAGAGATCGCCGCCAGCATTCAGCGCATCACCTGAAAGAGGACAGGCGCTTGCCGCAGCGCCTCGATGCGTCGACCTATCGTTGCCGACGCTCGGTTTTCGCGGCCCATCAGGTACATATCACCTGAATTTGTGATTGACTCATCATACCAGCTGGCTTAGCTGTTCATGGCTCGGATCGACAGGGTTTCGCAGGGATTTTGAAGCCTGGGCGAATGGGGGATGGCTGGGGAGCAACGATCCGTGGAGGGGAAAGCCGGCAAACGGCCCTTTAGCCCGAAAGCGATCCGCCGCC
>NZ_RZQG01000700.1:0-3219 GCF_003998635.1 Mesorhizobium sp. M7D.F.Ca.US.004.03.1.1 | reverse complement strand
GGCCGGCCTCAATAAAGGCATCAAGATCTATTCGGCCGATATCTCGACTTCGGATATCGCAGCGATGCGCGAGCCCGACAGCGCCTGGGCAGCGACCGCCGCCACCAACCCGGCCGTCGTCGGCCAGGTCTCGGTGCGTGCACTGGCGCAGCTGCTGGCCGGTGAAGATCCCGGCCACAACGTCGTCGTGCCGCCGACGCTGATCACCCAGAAGGACCTCATCGACAAGGACATCAAGAACATGGAGGACCTGTCTGCCAAGCTGCCGCAGTTCGCCCATGCCGATGTGGCGATGCCGGCCTGGATGCCGAACCCGAACGCGAAGTAGGTTTCGCTATCGAAGGCCGCTTGCAGCCGCTTGCTGCAGGCGGCCTTTTTGCCGAATATTTGCCGCCGGCGCAGGTTCCGGCCCAAGGTTCGGTGCATATGGAAGTCCAGGCGGCAATCGAGGAAAACCTGTCCGGCGCCGTCGCCGGAACATTGTTTCGATGCCCGCACGCCACCACTGGCGTCGTGGTGTTGGGTGGATCGAGTGGCCGCGTCGATGTCGGGCGCGCACGGCTCTTTGCAAACGAGCGCTCGTCGGCCTTACCCTGCTGTGGTTTGGCGGCGAGAGCCAGGCTCCCGGAATATGCGAAATTCCCCTCGAAACCTTCTTTGCGGCAACCGACTACCTCCTTGAAACAGGATGCAATCGCATCGTCTATGTCGGCACATCCAAAGGTGCCGAGGCCGCATTGCTCGCGGCGGTCCATGACCCGCGCATCAACGCCGTGGTCGCCATCAGCCCATCGTCGGTGGTTTGGGGAAATATCGGTGCAGGCCGGGACGGCGTCAGTTGGCCCGAACGATCCTCATGGTCGCTCGACGGTACTCCCCTGCCGTTCGTGCCTACGGATCCGAATTGGAGCCGAGAGTCTGTGGATGGCCTGGTGTCCTACCGAGCGCTTTTCGAACATTGTTTGAAAACCTTCGAGCGCGAAGCAAAGGCGGCAACCATCCCCGTCGAGACCGCGTCGGCCGAGATACTGCTTGTCGCCGGTGGCGACGATGCGCTGTGGCCCTCCCTATGGTTCGCGACAGACATTGTTCGGCGGCGAGACAACGCAGGCAAAGTCACACGTCTCGTCACATCGCCCGATGCGGGTCACCGCATTCTGTTGCCGGGAGAGGGCACACCACGCTCGACATTGCATGCACATGGCGGCAATGACGAGGCCGATTCACAGTTGGGCAGAATGGCTTGGGAAGGCATCCGAGAACTGCTGTAGCCGCAGATCCCGAATATCTTCGCCTGTTTTTGCGCCAGTCTCGGCCGGCTCTGCCTAACGCAGCGCTGCCGCGATGTTGCCGCCATCGACCGTTGTCACGTCGGCGGTGGTGCGATCGGCCAGCGCGTGGTGCAGGAAGGCCTGCGCTACATCTTGCGCCGTTACTTCCTGGCCGAGCAAATTGCCGGACATGTAGTCCTTCTCCGACACGCCGCGCGCGCCCGAACGGCTGGCGATCATGGCGTCGGTCAGAAGCCCTGAGCGGATGCGGTCGGCATTGACCGCGTTCGAGCGGATGCCGTGCGCGCCGTAGTCGAGCGCGTATTGCCTGGACAGGAACAGCGTCGCTGCCTTCGGCACGCCATAGGCGCCGAACTTCGGGCCGGGGTTGACCGCCTGCTTGGAGGTGTTGAACAACAGCACGCCGCCTGTACCTTGTTCGAGCATGATGCGCACTGCGTTCTGCGCCACCGACTGGTGGGCGAAGAAGTTGAGCTCGAAACTCTTGCGCAAAAGTGCATCGTCGAGCTCGCCGATACGGCCTTCCCAGGCCGCCCCGGCATTGGACACCAGGATGTCGACACCGCCGAACACGGCGACCGCTCTGTCGAAGGCGGCGCGCACCTGTGCCGGGTCGGTGATGTCGGCGGCGACACCGATCGAATTGTTGCCGGCTTTCTTCGCGGCTTCGGCGGCCTTTTCGGCGTCGAGATCGACGACGACGGCATGGGCGCCATTGTCGGCGAACAGTTTTGCTGTCGCCGCGCCGATCGCACCGGCGCCGCCGGTGATCAGAACCACCTGGCCGGTCAGCGGCTTCGGCTTGTTGGAAGCGAGCTTGGCCTGTTCCAGCGACCAGTATTCGAGCGGGAAAAGGTCTGCCTTGGAGAGCGGATGGAAACGGCCGACCGCCTCGGCGCCGCGCACCGCTTCGATCCACATTTCGCCGACATCCGACGCGATCTTCGCGTCCTTCAGCGTGCGGCCATGGCCGAACATGCCAAGGCCCGGCACCAGTGTCAGGCGCGGCATCTGGTCGAGCATGGTGCGTTTGACGTCGTCGAGCGCATCATTGATTTCGAAATAAGCACGATAGTCCTTGGCGAAGGCGTCGACGTGGTCCTTGATCACGGATCTGTAGTCGCCGGCCTTATCGGCATCGGGCGCCGGCAGCGCCATCGGCCCGGTCTTGATGCGGATCGACAGATCGGGCGTCGACACACCGCGTCCGGCATAGTCGGCAATCTCGGATGAATTGATGAAATCGACGATTGTCGGCGAAGTGCGGAAATCGCTGATCATGCGGTCGAAGCGGCCTTCGCCACGTGCTACCGCCACCGTGCCGCGCAACATCGGTGCGATGGACGCGGGTGTCGCGAGCTTTGCCGGTAGTGCTGCCTTCGCCGCCTTCGGCTTGCCGTGATTGGCAATGTAGTCCTCGGCGACGTTCACATAATGGATCATCCGGTCGTAGGCCTGTTTCGCATCGTCGCCGAAGGTAAAGATGCCATGCTTGTCGAGGATCAGGCCCTCGACATCAGGGTCGGCATCAAAAATATCGGCGGCCGCCTTGGCGAGGTCGAAGCCGGGCATGATGTAGGGCACATAACCCATCTTGCTGCCGAACACCGTCTTCACCAGCGGCTTCGAGTCTTCCTGGTCGACGATGGCGAGGATAGCGGTCGAGTGCGTGTGGTCGACGAATTTATGCGGCAGGAAGGCATGCAGCAGCGTTTCGACCGAAGGGTTGGGCGAGGACGGGTCGATGAGGTTGACGCGCTGCAGTGCGACCATGTCCTCGTCGGCCAGTTTGCTCAGCGCGCGCGCCTTGAGCAGCGGCTTGAGCTTGACCGCCGGCAGGCCCTGCGGCTCGATGACGCCCATGTCCCAGCCGCTGCCCTTGACGCACAGCACTTCCCATTGGTCGCCGACAAGATCGGTCGCCGTC
>NZ_RZQG01000006.1:0-27299 GCF_003998635.1 Mesorhizobium sp. M7D.F.Ca.US.004.03.1.1 | reverse complement strand
CGGCAGGATGATGGCGAACTCCTCGCCGCCGATGCGGCCGGCGACATAATGCCCGGCGGCGGCTTCGCGCAGGAAGCCTGCGAAAGTCTCGATCACCCGGTCGCCGGACGCATGGCCGAAACTGTCGTTGACGCTCTTGAAATGATCGAGATCGGCGATGACCAGCGCGACCGGCACGCCTTGCCGCATCGCGCCCAGCACCGCCAGCTCCGCATGGCGGGTGAAGCCGCCGCGGTTGAGCAGGCGCGAAAGCGTGTCCGTCTCCGATTTCGACGTCACTTCGGCGAGCACGTCGCGAACCAGGATGGCCAGCATCAGCAGCGCCAGCGCCAGCGCAAAGACAGTGCCGAGCGATTGCGACACCAGCGCGTAGTTGCTTTGCAGATAGGCCTGCGGATTGGCGCCCCAGCCGCCAAGCGCATGCGCGATGAACGGCTTGGAGGCAAACTGCAGGCCGCTGGCCGCCAGAACGGCCATCAATATGCGATCGAGACGGGCGGGCCTTTGCCTCGATGACCAGACGATGGCCAGCCCGATGAATTGCATGACCGCATAGGGAAGCTGGTAGGCCATCATGCGGACCAGCGACTGGCGCTGCAGGTCTTGCACGAAATACACAGCTATGGTGGTGGCGACGAGGAACAACAGCATCGGCTTCCAGGGCGGCGCCACGCCGTATTTGCGGGCAAGCCCGCCATTGAACGCAATGGTGGCGCAAAGGAAGACCGCGAAGGCGGCAACGACCGGGAGCCGCGCGTCACTGAAAGCGGGAATGCTGAATTCGATGGCCGAATAGGCCATGCCCAGCAGATAGCCAAATGCCAGCCAGCGCGCCGGTGCGCGGCCGACATCATGGAAGGCGACCGCCATGAAGGACGCCGCCAGCAGGCCGGCTACCGACAAATTGATCAACAGGATGAAGTTGGCGCCGCTCATGTTCTTCCCGCACCCGCGCCAACAGCTAAGCATCGACGGGCGAAGAAGACGTTAACGCCGGCACGGCACGGCCGGATCAGCCCACCTTGAGCGGCTCCGGCACGAACGCCGTCTCCGGCCGCTCATAGGACAGGCGCACACTGTCGCGGCCGTTCTTCTTGGCCTTGTAGAGCGCGTCGTCGGCACGGCGCATCAGCGGCTCCAAAGCCTCGTCGCCGCTGCGGGCCGCCACGCCGAAGCTGGCTGTCACCTTCGTCCCGGCGGGGAGCCCGTCGACGTGGCCGGCCGAATAGAGCGTGCGCACCGCCTCGGCGAACAGCCGCGCGGCGGCGAGGTCGCTGAGCGGCAGCAGCACGGCGAATTCCTCGCCGCCGATACGCCCGGCAACACCGCGCGTGCCCGCCGCCGACCGAAGCTTGGCGGCGAAGTCGGCGATCACGCGATCGCCCGCCGCATGCCCGTGCACATCGTTGAGCGCCTTGAAATGATCGAGGTCGGCCAGCACCAGCGCGACCGGGAACCGGGCCGAGGCGCAGTGCCGCAGCAGCAGCATGCCTCGCTCCTCGAAGCCACGCCGGTTGAGCAGGCCCGACAGCGGATCGGTATAGGTTTCGGTCTTCAGCGCCTTCATCACGTCGAGGGCCGCGGCGGAGAACAGGCACAGTGCAATGAGCAGCGACAGCAGTGCATGCGATAGCAGCGCGGTCGTCCAATAGGACGAGCCATAGAACCCGTCATAGCCGGTGAAGGGCCCATGCGCGATGACGACGACAAGGGTGCGCACGAAGAAGTTGACGCCCGACAGCAGCGACAGCACGAACAGGATGTTTTCGGTCGGACCGTTGCGGCGCACCGGGCGCAGTTCGGCGGCGACCAGAAGGCTGATCCCGCCGAAAGCGAAATTCATCGCCAGAATGCGCCAGGTGAGATCCGGCGCGACGAACAGGAACCAGCATAGCGACGCCAGGCCGCCGCCTGCCAACACGCCGATCCCCACATAGGGCACCTTGCGGCCATAGCGGTGGACGATGGCGCTGGACAGGCAGCAGCCGGCGATGGTGAAGCAGATGTTCGACGCCAGCTTGGTCAGCGGCATGCCGATCGGCAAGGTGAAATACTGCAGCAGAAAGCCGACCGCCGAGAGACCGTAGCTGATCCCCAGCACGGCCAGATAGGGGCGGTGGCGTTGATAGGACCATAGCACGAGGAACGCGGCGCCGAGCGCCAACGCGATCGTCGGGTTGAGCAGCGCTATGAGCAGACCCGTGTCCAAACGACTGTAATTTCCCCACTTACGTCGGGGAAGACCTTAGAGCGCAAGCCCAAACAAGCGGTTAAGCGAAAGCGAACATGTCGACGAACTGGATGAAAAAGGCCCCGGAGCCGCAAAGCGGTCCGGGGCCTGGTCTGTGTTCGAAGCTGGGCGCTCCGGAGTTACTTCCACTCGCGGATGTCGACGAAGTGGCCGGCGATCGCCGCCGCCGCCGCCATCGCCGGCGACACCAGATGGGTGCGGCCCTTGAAACCCTGCCGGCCCTCGAAATTTCGGTTCGAGGTGGAGGCGCAGCGCTCATGCGGTTTCAGCCGGTCGTCATTCATGGCCAGGCACATCGAGCAGCCCGGCTCGCGCCAGTCAAAGCCGGCGGCGACGAAGATCTTGTCGAGGCCTTCGGCTTCCGCCTGTTCCTTGACCAGGCCAGAGCCCGGCACGATCATCGCATCGACATGCGGGCTGACCGTCTTGCCTTCGACCACTTTGGCGACGGCGCGCAGATCCTCGATGCGCCCATTGGTGCAGGAACCGATGAAGACGCGGTCGAGCGTGATGTCGGTGATCTTGGTCCCCGGCGTCAGACCCATATAGTCGAGCGCACGCTGCTTGGAGGTGCGCTTGTTCTCATCGGTGATGTCGTCCGGGTTCGGCACGATGCCTTGCACCGATACAACGTCCTCGGGCGACGAGCCCCAGGAGACGATCGGCGGCAGCTTGGCCGCGTCGAGCACGATCACCTTGTCGAAATGCGCGCCCTCGTCGGACTGCAGCGTCTTCCAATATTCGAGTGCCGCATCCCAGGCCGCGCCTTTCGGAGCGCGCGGCTTGTCCTTGACATAGGCGAAGGTCGTCTCGTCGGCTGCGATCAGGCCGGCGCGCGCGCCTCCTTCGATCGACATGTTGCAGATCGTCATGCGGCCTTCCATCGACAGCGCACGGATCGCCTCGCCGGCATATTCGATGACATAGCCGGTACCGCCGGCAGTGCCGATCTCGCCGATGATGGCCAGGATGATGTCCTTGGCGGTGACACCTTCCGGCAACTGGCCGTCGACACGCACCAGCATGTTCTTGGCCTTGCGCTGGATCAGCGTCTGCGTCGCCAGAACATGCTCGACCTCAGATGTGCCGATGCCATGCGCCAGCGCGCCGAAGGCGCCGTGGGTCGAGGTGTGGCTATCGCCGCAGACGATGGTCATGCCGGGCAGAGTAAAGCCCTGCTCCGGACCAATGATATGAACGATGCCCTGGCGGATATCGTTCTCGGAATAATATTCGACGCCGAAATCCTTGGCGTTTTTGGCCAGCGCCTCGACCTGGATGCGGCTTTCCTCGTTCTTGATGCCGAACTTGCGCTCGGGCGAGGTCGACACATTGTGATCGACCACGGCCAGCGTCTTTTCCGGATGCCGGACTTTTCTGCCGGTCATGCGCAGGCCTTCGAAGGCCTGCGGGCTGGTCACTTCATGGACGAGGTGGCGGTCGATGTAGAGCAGGCAGGTGCCGTCGTCCTGGCGGTCGACGACATGGTCGTCGAAAATCTTGTCGTAGAGGGTGCGCGGTGCGCTCATGTGCGTAAATCCGTCGATATGAGAATGGGAAAGAGCAGACGCCTGACTTTCGGCCCGGCGAAACGACCTGGATAGGTCGGCCTAGGTAAGTCGGCTGGTCAGCGCCCCGGACACGCGCGCGGAGAAGCGCGACGGCAGGCGTTTCCTGTCCTGCAGCACGAACCCCTTGTAGGCCGGATCGCCAAAAAGCTCTTCCATGGCGTGGCTCATACCAATGTTTTGGGTTTTCGGCAATTGCGGCGTTCAGCGCCGAGACGGTTGAGGGGTGTTGGAGTGCTGGCGGTGCCAAGCTGGAACACCCCTCATCCGACCTCGCTTCGCGGGGCCACCCTCTCCCGCAAGGGGAGAAGGGAAGTGGGGTCACAACACTTCAAACACAAAGGTCTTCACCAGCGCGTCAGGCTCGGCGATGGCGTAACACCTAAACCAAGAGCTTTCCTCGACCGGGCGCCATTTCCTCGCCTGCTCCAGTTCGTCGAACACTGCCTGGAAGCCGCCGCTTTCGAACACCTGGTCGCGCACGGTGAAGATGGCATGGCCGCCCTCGCGGGTGATGCGCACCAACTCGTGCAGGCCCGATGCCGGCGCATGGCTGATGGTGAACACGCCGGTCGAAAAGAAGGCGCGGAAATACCCGTCCGGCCATGGCAGCTTCCCGCCCAGCATCGCCTGTTTCAGCTCGCTGTAGGCATTGCGGCTGCCGGCGATCTTCAGCATGTCGTCGGAAAGGTCGAGCCCGGCAATGTCGCGGTAGCCGAGCGCCTTCAGCGACGGACCTGACAGGCCGGTGCCGCAGCCGGCATCGAGCAATGGTCCATCGCCCGCCGGCACATGCCGCGCTACCCAGGCGGTGATCAGGAACGGCAGGAGATAACCGAGCGAGGCGGTCTCGCTGTCATAGGTCGCGGCCCATGCGGCATAGGCCTCCGCCAGAGCTTCCGGCGTGTCGGCCGTATAGACGGAATCCAGCGCCGCATTGGCTTTGTCGACGATCATGGAACCTCCTCAACGAGAATGCTCAGGGATCGTAACGCTGTCTTCGCCGAAAAACTATTCCTCGTGCTGACGGCGCAACCGCCGTTCCAGCGCCCGCAGCGCCAGCGACAGGCCGACGGTCAGGATGAGATAGATATAGGCGACGATCGAATAGGTCTCGAAGAAGCGGAACGAACCGGCGGCATAGACCTTGCCCATCTGGGTGATGTCGGCGACGCCGAGCACCGAGACCAGCGAGGAATCCTTGACCAGTGCGACGAAATCATTGCCGAGCGGTGGCAGGATGGTGCGGATCGCTTGCGGGAATACGATCAGCCGGAAGCGTTGCGCCCGGCTCAGCCCGAGTGCCTTCGCCGCTTCGATCTGGCCCTTCTCCACCGCCTGGATGCCGGCCCGGAAAACCTCCGAGATGAAGGCCGAATAGCCGATGGTCAGCGCCATGATGGCGCGCCACAACAGCGACACGTCGCGCACCAGCAACTCGCCGAACAGGCCGGCGCTTTGCAGCGGCGCGGTCAGCGCGTTCCAGGCCGCGACGAAGGCCGGCGCACCGGCAAAGGCGATCCAGAACAACAGCACCAGGATCGGCACGCCGCGGATGATCTCGACATAGAAGCGAGCGATCTGCCGCAGCCAGCGCGAGCCGGACATTCCCATCAGCGCGATGCCGAGCCCAATGGCTGACGCCAGCACAAAGGCGATCACGGTAACGAAGATGGTGATGCCGATGCCCTTGGCGACCGTGGCGAAAACCTGGGCGTAGAGGTTGCTGGTGGCGACGAAGACGGCCACCGCGACCGCGATGGCTATGGCAACGACGAGCCACCAGGGGAAGTCGGCTTTGGAGGTGGAAGCGGGGGGCATCAATGCCCAACGCTGGTGAGCAGCTGCCTTCTTGTCAACCACCCCTGTTCATTGGCGTTTGCGATTAGCGGAACCCGTAGCGACAACAGGGCCTATTGCCCCATCTTGTAGTCAAGAAACCACTTCTTGTTGAGCGCATCGAGGGTGCCGTCGGCCTTGAGCGACGCGATCGCCGCGTTGACCGGCTTGACCAGATCCGAACCCTTCGGGAAGATAAAACCAAAATCCTCGGTGCCGAGCGGTCCGCCGATCAGCTTCAGCTTGCCTTCGGAGGCATCGACATAGCCCTTGCCGGCGGTGCCGTCGGTCAGCACGACATCGACGTCGCCGGACTTCAGCGCCTGCACCGTCGCGCCGAAGGTCTCGAACAGCTTGATGCGCGGGTTCTGCTCATTGCCGTCGAGCACGCTGTAGACGGCGGTGTAGAAGGGCGTCGTGCCGGCCTGCGCGCCGATCAGCCCATCCTTGAAGGCGCCGAAGGTCTTGGCGTCGGTGAAGCGGCTCTCGTCGCCGCGCACCAGCATGAACTGTTCCGAGCGCATATAGGGGTCGGAGAAATCGACCTTCTCCTTGCGGTCGTCCTTGATGGTGATACCCGTCATGCCGATGTTGTACTGGTTGTCGGAAACCGCCTGGATCATCGCATCCCAGGATGTGTTCTGGTACTCGACGGCAAAATTCAGCCGCTTGGCGATTTCGTTCATCGCATCATATTCCCAGCCGATCTGCTTGCCGGTCTTGGCATCGATGAACTGCAGCGGCGGATAGGCGTTTTCGGTGACCACCACCACCTTCTTGCCGCCGAGGTCGGGCAAAGCCTGCGCGAAGGCGGCAACGGGTGCCAGAACGAGGGCAAGCAGGCCTGCCAGCAGCAGTTTCGATTTGGTCATGACACACTCCCCGGAAATTGAAGGACCCAGACATGGCCGGGCTTGTAGGAAAATCCGGCGCCGACTTTAGCTTTCCGCAAGCGTCATGCAAGACGGTGCGCTGCGTCAGCGCACGTGAAAACGGATTCCGATGCCTGCAATCCCGGGATTCCAGGACGATCCTTGCGATCCGCCGTCAATCGCGGACCGGCGCCGCGGCGCTGGCTTCACGCAAACCGTCGATCAGTCGGGTCAAGGTATGATGCAGGGATTTCAGCTCGTCGCCATCGAGCGGCGAATGGCACCGCATCGCGGCAGACACCGCTTTCGCGCCCTCGCGCAGCGCCCGTCCCTGCTGTGTCGGTTCGACCAGCACCCGGCGTTCGTCGGCGGCATCGCGCCGGCGCGTGACTAGGCCATTGCCTTCCAGGCGCTTGAGCAATGGCGTCAGCGTTGCCGAATCGAGCCCCAGCGCATCGCCGAGTTCGCCGACGGTGCGCGGTGCATGCTCCCACAGCGCCAGCATGGTCAGATATTGCGGATAGGTCAGGCCGAGCGGCTCGAGCAGCGGCCGGTAGAGCCGCGTCATCAGCCCGCTTGCCGAATAGAGCGCGAAGCACAGATGCTGGTCGAGCTTCGGTATCCCGGCGAAATCCGCCGGGACATCGATGACATCGCTTGTCTGCTTCGTGGTCATGCTGCCTTTGCCGGAAGTGCCCTGGCCGAAAGCGCCACTTCAAGGTTGCCTTTGATGGCGTTGGAATAGGGGCAAATCTGGTGCGCCGCCGATACAAGCGCTTCCGTCGCCGCCTGATCAAGACCTTTCGTTTCCGCCGCCAGGGAAACGCCAAGCACAAATCCGCCCTGCGCATTGGTGTGCAGGCTGACATTGGCCGTCACCGAAGCATCCTGCAAGGGCAGCTTCTGCTTGCCGGCGATGAAGCGCATGGCGCTTTCGAAACAGGCGGCATAGCCGGCGGCGAACAGTTGCTCGGGATTGGTCGCGCCGCCCTTGCCGCCCAGTTCCTTCGGCATGGCAAGGTCGAGGCTGAGCAGGCCATCGTCACTCTGGACATGGCCGGCGCGGCCTCCGACGGCGCGGGCTTGGGTGGAATACAATGCAGACATTTCGCTTCTCCATTTAAATCGTGCACGATTGTTTAGTACACGATATAAATTGAGTCAATTGCGGATTTCCTGCCAAACCCTTCCGGAAACGAAAAAAGGCGGCCGAAGCCGCCTTTTTGAACATGCTCGTCGAAAACCTTATTCGGCAGTGGCTGCTTCCGCTGCCTTGGCGGCTTCGGCTGCCTCGGCGGCGTCCTGGGCGGCCTTCTCGACGGCCAGAGCCTCGGCGGCTGCCACCTTCTCGGCCTCGATGCGGGCCTTCTCGGCGTTCAGCGCATCGCGCTCCTCATCGTTCAGCTTGCGGGCGCGCACGCCGGTGTTTTCCGAGATACGGGCCGACTTGCCGCGACGATCGCGCAGATAATAGAGCTTGGCGCGACGCACCTTGCCACGGCGAACGATCTCGACGCCTTCGACCATCGGCGAGTAGACCGGGAACACGCGCTCGACGCCTTCGCCGTAGGAGATCTTGCGAACGGTGAAGTTCTCCTGGAAGCCGGCGCCGGCGCGGGCTATGACGACGCCTTCATAAGCCTGGACGCGGGTGCGGGTGCCTTCGGTCACGCGGACCAGAACGCGCACGGTGTCGCCGGGCTGGAATTCGGGAAGCTTGCGCTTGGCTTCGATCTTGGCGGCCTGTTCGGCCTCGAGCTGACGGAGAATATCCATCTCAAAAGTCCACTTCTTGTTCTTCCGACAGTCAGAGCGTCCGACACTCGCCTTGCAGTTCCAATGACCGCTCGGCTATGCCCTCTGTCTCCAAGACATTTGTCTTTGAAACATCGGGCAGGGGCGACTACACCGTCATTGTTGACGGGTCCGGCAGATTCTTTCTGGCCGGTACGGGCGGGCACATACAGCTATTTCGCCGCTTTGTCACGCCTTGGCCGCGCATTTTCTGCTTGCATGGCACCATCGTAATCTTGCCGTGCCGGGTTGCGCCGCTCGTTCAGGCTTCCTAAGCCTGAAATAGCACAGTTTTGAGCGGCCGCATTCCATGTCTGTCTTCGACGCAATCCTGCTTTTTCTGGCGGGCTTTCTGTCAGGCGCCGCCAATGCGGTCGCCGGTGGCGGCACCTTCATCACCTTCGGCGCCATGACACTGGTCGGCCTGCCGCCGATCGTCGCCAACGCCACCTCCTCCGTGACACAGTTTCCAGGCTACATCACCTCGACCCTCGCCTACTCGGCCGACATCAGGCATTTCTGGCGCGGCGCGCTGCTGCTGTGCCTGATCTCGGCGGTGGGCGCGCTGGCCGGCGCGCTAATCCTGCTGGCGCTCGACAATCCCTCGTTTCGCGCCCTGGTGCCGTGGCTGCTGTTGGGCGCAACCGCATTGTTTGCAGCCGGACCCTGGCTGAAGCCGGCGCCAAAACCCGGCCATGAAGCGGCGGTGGGTTCGCTGGCCGGTTCGCTGGCGCAGTTCGTCACCGCCATCTATGGCGGCTTCTTCGGAGCCGGCATGGGCGTGATGATGCTGGCGACGCTCGGCCTGACGCAAGCCGGCGACTACCACCGGCTGAACGCTTTGAAGAACATGCTGGCCATGGTCATCGCCGCTGTCGCGATCGTCGTCTTCGTCTCGGGTGGCGTCGTCGCCTGGCCGCAGGCGATCATCATGATCCCAGGCGGCGCGCTGGGCGGCTATGCCGGCGTCTGGATCGCCAAGCGCGTGCCACAGAACGCGGTGCGCGGCTTTGTCGTCGCCGTCGGCCTGTTCCTCGCCTTCTACTATTTTGCCAAGGGGTGAGCAGCGGCAAGCAGGTCCGGACGCCTCTCGGCTGTCAGTCTCTCTGACTCCGCGCGCCGCCAGGCAGCGATCTTCTTGTGATTGCCGGAAATCAGCACTTCGGGAATCTCGCGCCCCTCGAATTCCTGCGGCCTTGTGTAGTGCGGATGTTCGAGCAGCCCATTCTCGAAACTCTCTTCTTCGCCCGATACAGCGTTGCCCATCACGCCGGGCAACAGCCGCACCACCGCATCGAGCAGCACAAGCGCTGCCGGCTCACCACCCGAGAGGATGAAATCGCCGATCGAGACTTCCTCTAATCCCCGCGCGTCGATCAGCCGCTGGTCGACGCCTTCGAAGCGGCCGCACAGGATGACTGCGCCCGGTCCGGCGGCCAGTTCGCGCACGCGCGCCTGGGTCAGCGGTTTGCCGCGCGGGCTCATCAGCAGCCGAGGCCGCACATCGCCATCCGGCGAAGCTTGATCGATCGCCCTGGCCAGAACATCGGCGCGCATCACCATGCCGGCGCCGCCGCCGGCCGGCGTGTCGTCGACGGTGCGATGGCGGTCGGTGGCGAAGTCGCGGATCTGGATCGCCTCCAGCGACCACGTGCCGGCCTCGAGCGCCCGGCCGGCCAACGACAGGCCGAGCGCGCCGGGAAACATCTCGGGGTAAAGCGTCAGCACGCAAGCTGAAAAACTCACCGGTTGCCCCCGGCATCGCTCGGTCCGCGCGGCCTTCCCTTCGGATCGAAGTCTTCCTCGCGCGGGCCACCGCCATCCTCGTCGTCGACCAGCCCGGCCGCCGCCGGATCGACGCGGACGAAACCCTCGGCGATCGACACTTGTGGTACTGCGGCTTGCGTGAACGGGATCAGCACGCCCTTGCGCCCGCCCAATGTCACATCGAGAATGTCGCCACCGCCGAAATTGTGCACGGCGACGACCTTGCCGAGCGCGGCACCCGTGTCGTCCCGGACTTCGAGGCCGACGAGGTCGGCATGGTAGAATTCGTCTTCTTCGCCGTCGTCCGGCAGCATCGAACGGTCGACGAACAGCTCCGTGCCGGCCAGCGCCTCGGCCGCATTGCGGTCGGCAACGCCCTTGAAGCGGACCACGACGACGGTGTTGGCGGGCCTGATGTCGATGATCTGGAAGGCACGGCCGTCCCTGGAATAGAGCGGGCCGTAATCGGCCAGCGCCAGCGGTTCACCGGTGAAGGTCTTCACCCGCAATTCGCCCTTGATGCCGTGGGCGGCGCCGATCACGGCCATCTGGACAGGGTTCTGGGGCTTGCTCATGGCGCGACATCCTTTGGCTTTGCTCTAACGCTCCCCGATTGTCATTTCAATGACGCGCTCTTCACCGCTTCCTAACCCGGCTGCCGGAAAATGGCCGGGCATGCATGAAACAAGGGTCGAAAGCACGCCATGCAAGAATTCCTCATCCCGGCCAAACCCGATCTGCAGGCGGCACGCGAAAGCTGGCTGAAGATGCTCGCGCGAGAACGTCGGCTGTCCCCCGAGACGGTGGAAGCCTATGAGCGCGACACGCGCCAGTTCCTGCATTTCCTCACCGGCCATTGCGGCGGCTCGCCCGGCATTTCGGACATCGCCAATCTGCGCCCGGCCGATCTGCGCGGCTTCCTCGCCGCCCGCCGCAACGCCGGTGCCGGTGCCCGCACGCTCGGCCGCGGCCTGGCCGGCATCCGCTCGCTGCTGCGTTTCCTCGAACGGCGCGGCCTTGCCAATGCAGCGGGTGCGGCAGCACTTCGCGCGCCGCGCCAGCCCAAATCGCTGCCCAAGCCGCTGACGGCAAGCGATGCCAAGCATATCGTTTCCATCGAGGGCCAATTGGCGGAAGAACCCTGGATCGCTGCCCGCAACGCCGCCGTGCTGACGCTGCTCTACGGCTCCGGCCTGCGCATTTCCGAGGCACTCGGCCTCGCCGGCGCCGATCTAGCTTCGGCGGCCGACACCGTGCTGCGCGTTACCGGCAAGGGCGGCAAGACGCGGCTGGTGCCGGTGCTGCCGGTGGCGCTGCGGGCCATTGCTGAATATCGCCGGCTCTGCCCCTATCACCTCGACCCGAAAGGCCTATTGTTTCGCGGTGCGCGCGGCGGCCCGCTCAATCCGGCCATCGTCCAGCGCGACATGGCCAAACTGCGCTCGGCGCTCAACCTGCCCGATACCGCGACGCCGCATGCCTTGCGCCATTCCTTCGCTACGCATCTGCTCGGCCGCGGCGGCGATTTGCGCACCATCCAGGAGCTTCTCGGCCACGCCAGCCTGTCGACGACGCAGATCTACACCGGCGTCGACACCGCGAGGCTGCTCGAGATCTACGAATCAGCCCATCCAAGGGCATGAAGCCTTCAATTTCGCAGTGCAGGTTAACCGTTTTGCCGCTTTTCGGTCCTAAGAAAGGACCATGAAACGCGTCATTGCCATCGCCGACCGCGCAGCGTCCGTATCGCTGAAGCTGCTTGTTGCGCTCAACGTCCTGTTTTTCCTGTCTTTCCTCGCTGTCTTGCTGTTCGCGGCCGGCAGGGCTCATGCCGAAATCCCGACCTGCACCGGCGCAGACATGCTGTCGGCCCTGCAGAAGAACGATCCGGCGGCCTACCGCAAGATCGAGACGGAAGCAGCCGGGACGCCGAACGGCAAGGGCTTGTTGTGGAAGCTGGAAAAGCCGGGCGAAAAGCCGTCCTTCCTGTTCGGCACCATGCACATGACCGACCCGCGCGTCACCACCCTGCCGCCGGACGCGCAGAAAGCCTATGACGCCGCCGGCACCATCGTCATCGAAACCACCGACGTGCTCGACAAGCAGAAGATGATGGTCGCGATGCTTAAAGAGCCGGACCTG
The DNA here is from genome assembly GCF_003998635.1 of Mesorhizobium sp. M7D.F.Ca.US.004.03.1.1. Taxonomy (NCBI): domain Bacteria; kingdom Pseudomonadati; phylum Pseudomonadota; class Alphaproteobacteria; order Hyphomicrobiales; family Phyllobacteriaceae; genus Mesorhizobium; species Mesorhizobium sp. M7D.F.Ca.US.004.03.1.1. Next base: position 15,066 of record NZ_RZQG01000006.1, on the reverse strand, counting down.
ATGATGTTCACCGATAGCACGACGCTGGCATCGTTGCTGTCGCCGGACGATGCGGCGGCCATGAACACCGCACTCGACGCGCGCGGTATCCCACCGGCAAGCGTTGCCAAGATGAAGCCGTGGATGCTGTCGGCCATGATGGCACTGCCGGCCTGCGAACTCGCCCGCCAATCCGGCGGCGCACCGGTGCTCGACGTCAAGCTGGCGGAGGGAGCAAAGGCTGCCGGCAAGCCGGTGGAAGGATTGGAGACGGCTGAAAGCCAGCTGCGCGCCATGGCCTCGCTGCCACTAGCCTTTCACATGAAGGGCCTCGTCGACACGCTGAAGCTCGGCGACAAGGTCAACGACATCAACGAAACCATGATCGTGCTCTACCAGCGCGGCGACACCGGCATGTTCTGGCCGCTGTTTCGTGCCGCCATGCCAGAGGGGCAGGACGACCCCGCGGGCTATGCGGCGTTCGAGGAAACCATGATCACCAGCCGCAACAAGGTGATGGTCGAGCATGCCGGGCCGATCCTTGCCAGGGGCAATGCCTTCATGGCGGTCGGCGCCCTTCACCTTCCCGGTCCCGAAGGCCTGGTCGAGGATTTCCGCAAGGCCGGCTATACCGTCACGCCTGTCGGACTCTAGCTTTACTTGGACAGGATCTGGGCCAGCATCGCCGGAACGACGATCCGGTGAAACGGCATGATGATCGCGAGATAGGTGCGCCCGAGCCAATTATGCGTCTTGACGATCGTCGTTGCGGCCACTTCCTGCCGGCCCATGCCGAGATCCCTGACTTCGACCAGGACCCGGAAATCGAGATGCCAATCGTCGAGGCCAAGCACGACCTTGCCGGGAAGCTGGCTGAGGAGCGGAAATATCCCGATCTTTCCGTCCGGCAACACGGCAGGTTCCAGGCCCGTCTTCAGCCGGAATGGCCTGACGGCAAGATTGCGCAGTGCTATGAGCCTGCCGACCCAGCGCGGCGTTTGCCCCAAAGCCCGTTCGGCGGCGCCGAGAGCGGTCAATGAAAGACCTTCGGTGACCAGCAGATAGCGGTCGGCGAACTGGGCGCCGGCAAGAGCGTCGTGGGCGTTCGGGACAATCTGCGCTGTGGAATTCATCGCGGCAAAATCCTCTGAATCGACCATAGCAGGCACGGACTTGGCGCGCTGCGTGGCGAAACGACGCCATTCCGGTCGCGGAAAGGCAGGATTGCCCTTGTTTTTGGCGTTTTCCAACCCTAGCGTGAAACCAGTTCAATGATTGCGCGTTGAATGGTGTTGATTGATATTTTTCATCCACGGAGGACACTTTTATGGCGAACGCACCGAATCCAAACGACCCGTTCAATTCGTCCACCAACGCTCCACGGCCAAGTAGCGGCGGCGGCGGTAGTGGTTGGCTGATTGCACTGGTCGTCGTTATTCTGGCGGTTGTCGCGTATTATGTTTTCGGAAGAAGTGGTGAGCATCCGGCACCAGCCGAGCCGCCGGCGGCCAGCACACCGGCCCCCGCGCCCGCACCGGCAGAACCGATGAAGCCGGCCGAACCTGCGCCAGCACCTGCTCCGGCCCCGGCTCCGGCTCCGGCCCCTGCACCAGCGCCCGCACCGGCCCCAGCGCCTGCGCCGGCACCTGCACCGGCCAACTGATCGGCTCGATATCAAATACGAACGGCCCGCTGAAAGCGGGCCGTTTTGTTTTGGGCGATGTCGCTACGTTCGTCATCCTCGGCTTGACCCGAGGATGACGAAGCGTTGGTTGGCTTTAGATGTGGATTGGCTTGAAGAACGTCGCCAGCGCCGCCTCCTTGACCGCTTCCGACATCGTCGGATGCGCGTGGCAGGTGCGGGCGAGATCCTCGGACGAGCCGCCGAATTCCATCAGCACAGCTGCCTCGTGGATCATCTCGCCGGCGCCGAAGCCGACGATATGCACGCCGAGCACGCGGTCGCTCGTCTTGTCGGCGAGGATTTTCACAAAACCGTCGGTGTGCAGCATGGCGCGCGCCCGGCCATTGGCGCTGAACGGGAATTTTCCGACCTTGTAGTCGATGCCGGCCTTCTTCAGCTCTTCCTCGGTCTTGCCGACCGAGGCGATTTCCGGGCTGGTGTAGACGACGCTGGGAATGACGTCATAGTTCACATGGCCGGCCTGGCCAGCAATGGTTTCCGCCACCGCCACACCCTCGTCCTCGGCCTTGTGGGCCAGCATCGGCCCGGCGATGACATCGCCGATCGCATAGATGCCGGGAACGTTGGTCCTGAGATGGCCATCGGTCTTGACGCGGCCGCGCTCATCGACCTCGACGCCGGCTTCCTTGAGCCCGAGACTGTCGGCATAGGCGCGGCGGCCGGTGGCGATCAGCACGGCATCGGCCTCGATCGTCTCGGCGGCGCCGCCCTTGACCGGCTCGAAGGTGACGATGGCACCCTTCTTGGCCTTGGCGACGCCGGTGACCTTGGCGCCGAGCTTGAACTCGAAACCCTGTTTCGACAAAAGCCGCTGGAACTGCTTGGAGACCTCGCCGTCCATGCCGCCGAGGATGGTGTCGAGGAATTCGACCACCGTGACCTTGGCGCCGAGCCGCGCCCACACCGAGCCGAGCTCAAGGCCAATGACACCGCCGCCGACCACCACCAGATGGCCGGGCACCTTGTCCAGCGACAATGCACCGGTCGACGACACAATCACCTTCTCGTCTATGTCGACCTTGACGCCGGGAATGCCGGCGACATCCGAGCCGGTGGCGATGACGATGTTCTTGGTCTCGATTTCCTCGATCTTGCCGTCCTCGCCGGTCACCGAGACCTTGCCGGCGGCGATCACCTTGCCGGTGCCGCGAAAGCTGTCGATCTTGTTCTTCTTGAACAGGAAGGCGACGCCGTTGACGTTCGACGACACCGTCGCGTCCTTGTGCGCCATCATCTTCTTCAAGTTCAGCTTCGGCGCAGATATCTCGACGCCGAGCGTGTCGAAGGAATGGCCGGCCTCGGCGAACATCTCGGAGGCATAGAGCAATGCCTTGGACGGGATGCAGCCGATGTTCAGGCAGGTGCCGCCGAAGGTCGCGTTCTTCTCGACCACAGCAACCTTCAGCCCGAGCTGCGCTGCCTTGATGGCGCAGACATAACCGCCCGGTCCCGATCCGATGATAACAACGTCATAAGCCATGATACTGTCCTTCTGTTTGAGCATGATGCCGAAAAGTGTGACGCGGTTTTCGGATAACATCATGCTCGATCTGCTTGAGAGCGCTCAGCGGCCGCCGCTTACATTCAGGATCGCGCCCGTCGTATAGGACGCGGCGTCGGATAGAAGATAGAGAACCGCGCCCGCGACTTCATCAGCCGTGCCGGCTCTTTTCATCGGCAGTATGTCGCGGAACCGCTCTATCCTGTCCGGCTGCCCGCCAGAGGCATGGATCTCGGTGTCGATGAGGCCCGGCCGCACCGCATTGACGCGGATACCCTCAAGCGCCACCTCGCGGGCGAGCCCAATGGTGAAGGTGTCGATGGCGCCCTTCGAGGCGGCATAGTCGACATATTCGCCTGGCGAGCCCAGTGTCGCTGCCGCCGACGAGATGTTGACGATCGATCCGCCCTTGCCACCGTGGCGGGTCGACATGCGTTTCACCGCCTCACGGGCGCAGAGAAACGAGCCAACGACATTGATGCGCATCATGCGCTCCAGCCGCGCCACATCCATCTCGTCGACGCGCGCCTTGATGTCGACGATGCCGGCATTGTTGACGAAGGCATCGAGCCGGCCGTAGGCGCGGTCGACAGCCTCGAACATGGCCACGACATCGGCCTCGCTGCCGACATCGCCCTTGACGGCAAAAGCTTCGCCGCCGCCGGTCTTGATCTCGGCGACCAGCGCATTGGCGGCGTCCTGGTTCGCAGCGTAGTTGATCCCCACGCGATAGCCGGCCTTCGACCCAAGCCGGCAGATCGCGGCGCCGATGCCGCGGCTGCCGCCGGTGACCAGCAGCACCTTTTGCGTCCCGCTCATTCCTGGCATCCCTTCAAGGCAAACACATCCCACGGCACTTTCGAAAACCCGCTGCCGCCATAGGCGCTGGATTGGCGCAGCGACGGCCCGAGATCCGGCAGGATCAGCGTCTTCGGCGCCTCGACGCCTTCGGCCGGCAGCAGTCCGATGTTGCCCTTGTCATCCGCCGTGTAGATGACGCCATGCCAGGGCGTACAGGCGGCAAGCTCCTCGCCGGTGACGTCGCCCTCGGGGCATTTGTACATCAGCGCGCCATTCGGCCGCGACACACCCTCGTTCCACATGACGATGCCGTTCAGCACCACATTGTTGTCGAGGATCATCCGAAAGCTGTTGGTGACCGTCGCCGAGGTGCCGGTGGGCGTGAAATCAATCTCGCTGCCGCTCTGGGTGTCGCCATAGACAGCGAGCTCGATCGGGCAGGCAGCATGGGCACCGGCGGCGGCCAGCATCATGCCGGCAGCGATCGATGCGATCGAAAGCACCTTGGAAAGGCTAAGGGAACGGGTCGTCATTCTGCCGCGCAGATCCCTTCCTCCGGCACGCATTCCAACAGCCGGATCAGCACCCAGACCTCAGAGATCGAGCACCAGCCGTTCCGGATCCTCCAGGCTTTCCTTGACGCGAACCAGGAAGGTCACCGCTTCCTTGCCGTCGACGATGCGGTGATCGTAGCTGAGCGCCAGATACATCATCGGCCGGATGACAATCTGGCCGCCGACCACGACAGGCCGGTCCTGGATCTTGTGCATGCCGAGAATGCCCGACTGCGGAGCGTTGAGGATCGGCGTCGACATCAGCGACCCGTAGACGCCGCCGTTGGAAATCGTAAACGTGCCGCCCTGCATATCCGCCACCGACAGTTTGCCGTCACGTGCGGCGATGCCCAGCCGGCCGATGTCCTTCTCGATCTCGGCAATCGACATCTGGTCGGCATCGCGCACCACCGGCACGACCAGGCCCTTCTCGGTGCCGACGGCGACGCCGATATGGGCATAGTTCTTGAAGATGATGTCGGTGCCGTCGATCTCGGCATTGACCGAGGGGATTTCTTTCAGCGCATGGGTCACGGCCTTGGTGAAGAAGCCCATGAAGCCGAGCTTGACGCCATGCTTCTTTTCGAACACGTCCTTGTATTTGGTGCGCAGCGTCATCACCGCTGACATGTCGACCTCGTTGAAGGTGGTCAGCATGGCAGCGGTCGACTGCGCTTCCTTGAGGCGGCGCGCAATGGTCTGGCGCAGTTTGGTCATGCGCACGCGCTCCTCGCGCGACGCATCGTCGCCCGAGGACGGAGCGCGCACGGCCACCGGTGCAGGTGCCGGTGCAGCCTTTGGCGTCTCGGCCGGCTGCGACGGCGCGCCCTTGGAGATGGCGTCGAGCACGTCGCCCTTCAGCACCTGGCCACGCTTGCCGGAACCCGAGAGCTGGTCGACCGAGAGGTTGTTTTCGGCGATCAACTTGGCTGCGGCCGGCGCCGGCGGCATGCTGCGCGGCTCGACCGCGCCGGCGTCACCGGCGATCTTGGCGGTCTCGGCCGCGGCCTGCTTGCCGGTCGATGCCGCATCCGGCGACGAGGCCTGCGACACCGCTTGCGGCTTGGTAGCAGGAGCCTCGCCACCCGCCGAAATCGACCCAAGCAAAGCGCCGACGCCGACCGTCTCGCCTTCCTTGACCGCGATCTCCGAAAGGATGCCGGCGGCGGCGGCGGGCACTTCCACCGTCACCTTGTCGGTCTCGAGTTCGACCAGGGGCTCATCGGCGGCAATGGCATCGCCGACCTTCTTGAACCATTTGCCGATGGTCGCTTCGGTGACGGATTCGCCGAGAGTGGGAACGCGGATTTCGGTAGCCATTGTGCCTGTCCGTTTTCTTTCGGTTCTGTTATTCGCCGAGCGCGTCTTCGAGCAAGGCGGCGAGCTGGGCGAGATGCTTCGACATCAGTCCGGTCGCCGGCGAGGCGGCAGCCGGACGGCCGGTGTAGCGCACCCGCTGATGCTTGGCGTCGATATGCGCCAGCACCCATTCCAGATACGGGTCGATGAACGACCAGGCGCCCATGTTCTTGGGCTCCTCCTGGCACCACACCATCTCGGCATTGCGGAAGCGCGACAGTTCGGTGATCAGTGCCTTGGCCGGGAACGGATAGAGCTGTTCGACGCGCAGCAGATAGATGTCGTTGATGCCGCGCTTCTCGCGCTCCTCATAGAGGTCGTAATAGACCTTGCCCGAGCACAGCACGACGCGGCGGATCTTGGAATCCTTGGTGAGCTTGATCGCCTGGTTGGGGAGCAGCTGGGCGTCATCCCAAAGCAGCCGGTGGAACGAGCTTTCGCCCGAAATTTCCGGCAGCGTCGACACCGCCCGCTTGTGGCGCAGCAGCGACTTCGGCGTCATCAGGATCAGCGGCTTGCGGAAGTCGCGCTTCAGCTGCCGGCGCAGGATGTGGAAGTAGTTTGCCGGCGTCGTGCAGTTGGCCACTTGCATGTTGTCTTCGGCGCAAAGCTGCAGGAAGCGTTCGAGCCGGGCCGAGGAATGTTCCGGACCCTGGCCTTCATAGCCATGCGGCAAGAGACAAACGAGGCCCGACATTCTGAGCCACTTGCGCTCGCCCGACGAGATGAATTGGTCGAACACCACTTGGGCGCCGTTGGCGAAGTCGCCGAACTGCGCTTCCCACAGCGTCAGCGCCTTCGGCTCGGCAAGACTGTAGCCATATTCGAAACCGAGCACCGCCTCTTCCGACAGCATCGAGTTGATGACTTCGTAGCCCGCTTGAGCGGCAGACAGATTGTTGAGCGGGATGTAGCGGGTCTCGTCGCGCTGGTCGTAGAGCACGGAATGGCGCTGCGAGAAGGTGCCGCGTTCGGAATCCTGCCCCGACAGGCGGATCGGATTGCCGTCGAGCAGGATGGCGCCGAAGGCCAGCGCCTCGGCCGTCGACCAGTCGATGCCTTCGCCCGACTCGATCGCCTGGCGGCGGTTCTCGAGGAAGCGGATGATCGTCTTGTGCGCCTCGAAATCCTTCGGCACCTCGGTCAGCTTCTTGCCGATTTCCTTCAGCGTCTTGACCGGCACGGCGGTCTTGCCTCGCCGCTGTTCGTCCTGGTTGTCGGCCGTGCGCAGGCCCGACCAGGCACCGTCGAGCCAGTCGGCCTTGTTGGGCTTGTAGTGCTGGCCGACTTCCCATTCGGATTCCAGATGCGCGCGCCAGTCGGCCTTCATCTGGTCGAACTCAGCCTGGGTGATGTGGCCCTCGGCAATCAGGCGGTCGGCATAGATCTGCACCGTCGTCTTGTGGGTGCGGATGTTGCGATACATGATCGGCTGGGTGAAGGCCGGTTCGTCGCCCTCATTGTGGCCGAAGCGGCGGTAGCAGAACATGTCGACCACAACAGGTTTGTGGAACTTCATGCGGAATTCGATCGCCACCTTGGTGGCGTGCACCACAGCTTCCGGGTCGTCGCCATTGACGTGGAAGATCGGCGCCTCGATCATCTTGGCGACGTCGGACGGATAGGGCGACGAGCGCGAGAAGCGCGGATTGGTGGTGAAGCCGATCTGGTTGTTGATGATGAAATGCAGCGTGCCGGCGACGCGGTGGCCGCGCAGGCCGGACAGGCCGAGGATTTCGGCAATCACGCCCTGGCCAGCAAAGGCGGCATCGCCGTGCAGCAAGAGTGGCAGCACCTTGGCGCGCTCTTCCAGCGGCACGATTTCCTCGCGGCTGCGGCCGAACAGATAATCCTGCTTGGCGCGCGCCTTGCCCATCACCACCGGATCGACGATTTCCAGATGCGAGGGGTTGGCGGTCAGCGACAGATGCACCTTGTTGCCGTCGAACTCGCGGTCCGACGAGGCGCCGAGATGGTACTTGACGTCGCCCGAGCCTTCGACCTCGTCCGGGGCGGCCGAGCCGCCCTTGAACTCATGGAAGATGGCGCGGTGCGGCTTGGCCATCACCTGGGAGAGCACGTTCAGCCGGCCGCGATGCGCCATGCCGAGCACGATCTCCTTCATGCCGAGCTGGCCGCCACGCTTGACGATCTGCTCCAGCGCCGGGATCAGCGCTTCACTGCCGTCGAGGCCGAAGCGCTTGGTGCCCTTGTACTTGACGTCGATGAACTGTTCGAAGCCTTCGGCCTCGACCAGCTTCTGCAGGATCGCCTTCTTGCCGGTGGCGGTGAAGGTGATCTCCTTGTCAGCGCCCTCGATGCGCGCCTGGATCCAGGCCTTTTCCTCGGGATCGGAAATATGCATGAACTCGACGCCGAGCGTCGAGCAATAGGTGCGCGTCAGGATTTCCAGCATCTGCCGGATACTGCCGAATTCGAGCCCGAGGACATTGTCGAGGAAGATCGGCCGGTCGTAATCGGCTTCGGTGAAGCCGTAATTTTCCGGCGACAGCTCGTTGTAGTCCTCGAGCGGCTTGGCGATGCCGAGCGGGTCGAGATTGGCGTGCAGATGGCCGCGCATGCGATAGGCACGGATCATCATGATTGCGCGCACCGAATCGCGCGTCGCCTGGTGCACGTCGGCGTCGGAGAGGACGATGCCGTTGGTGACCGCCTTGCCCTTGACCTTCTTTTCCAGATGCTTCTCGACGATGCCCCAATTGCCATCGAGCGCCGACACCAGCTCGCCATTGGCCTGCAGCGGCCAGGATGGCTTGGCCCATGAGGCGCCCTTGGCATTCTTGCGCACATCGCCGGCATCGTCCTTCAGCCCGGCGAAGAACTCCTGCCATTCGGGATTGACCGAGGCTGGATCGTCCTCATAGGCGGCGTAGAGCGCGTCGATGTAATCGGCATTGCCGCCATAGAGGAAAGAGGTGAGCGAAAACTGGTCGTTGGCCTGATCTTGTCTTGCCATTTTTGTCCGCGGAGCCTGGCTCCGTCTCCTGTTTTTGGAGGAGAGTAGGGCAGTAGGGGAGTAGGGGAGTAAGGCAGTAGGGAAAGCAGCCGCGCTCGTCCCGTTCTTCCTATTCCCCTACTGCCATACTGCCCTACTCCCTTACTGCCTTAACCCTTAATCGCCTCGACCAAGGTCGTGCCCAGCCTTGCCGGTGAGGGCGATACCTTGATGCCGGCCGATTCCATCGCAGCGATCTTGTCCTCGGCGCCGCCCTTGCCGCCGGAGATGACCGCGCCCGCATGACCCATGGTGCGGCCGGCCGGCGCCGTGCGCCCGGCGATGAAGCCGGCCATCGGCTTCTTGCGGCCACGCTTGGCTTCGTCCTTGAGGAACTGCGCGGCGTCTTCCTCTGCCGAACCGCCGATCTCGCCGATCATGATGATCGACTTGGTTTCGTCGTCGGCGAGGAACATCTCGAGCACGTCGATGAACTCGGTGCCCTTGACGGGGTCGCCGCCAATGCCGACGGCGGTAGTCTGGCCGAGGCCGACATTGGTGGTCTGGAACACTGCCTCATAGGTAAGTGTTCCCGAGCGTGAAACAACGCCGACCGAACCCTTGCGGAAGATGTTTCCGGGCATGATGCCGATCTTGCATTCGTTGGGCGTCAGCACGCCCGGGCAGTTCGGCCCGATCAGCCGCGAGGTCGAGCGATCGAGCCTGGCCTTGACCTTGATCATGTCCATCACCGGTATGCCTTCGGTGATGCAGATGATCAGCGGGATCTCGGCCTCGATCGCTTCGAGGATCGCTTCGGCGGCACCCGCCGGCGGCACATAGACAACGGACGCGTTGGCGCCGGTCCTTTCCTTGCCCTCGGCGACGGTGGCAAAGATCGGCAGGCTCTCGCCTTTCGAGCCGGTCCAGGTCTCGCCACCCTTCTTGGGATGGATGCCGCCGACCATTTTCGTGCCGTGATAGGCCAGCGCCTGCTCGGTATGGAACGTGCCGGTCTTGCCGGTCAGGCCCTGCACCAGCACCTTGGTGTTCTTGTCGACGAGGATGGACATGGGAGCCCTTTTCTAAAAACTGTTGATCGAGGAAGGCTGCGCGGTCACGGTCAGAGCCGCTTCAGATCGGCGACCGTGAGGTCGCTCTTGGCGTTGCCGGTGTTGAGCGTCGTCGCCGGCTCGAACATCAGCACGACAGGTTCTTCGCTGAGCGAGCGCGGGCGATGCTCGACGGCGCGCGGCACGACGATGAACTCGCCGCTGGAGAGCTCCACCGTGCCGTCGCGAAAATCGATGGCGATACGGCCGCGCAGCACGAGGAAGGCTTCGTCCTCATTGTCATGCGCGTGCCAGTCGAAGACGTCGCCGAATTTGGCGATCTTGACCTGAGACTCGTTGACGTCGCCGGCAATGTGCGGATCGAAGACCTTCTTGATCTTTTGATCCGCCGCCTCGACCAGGTTTATCTTGTGCGGAGGCACCAGATCAGCCCTTCACCGCCGCCACGATCTTCTTGGCCGCGTCGTCGAGATCATCGGCCGACACCACGTTGAGGCCGCTGTCGTTGATGATCTTCTTGCCTAGCTCGGCATTGGTGCCTTCCAGTCGCACCACCAGCGGCACTTCCAGGCCGACTTCCTTGACCGCGGCAATGACGCCCTCGGCAATGATGTCGCACTTCATGATGCCGCCGAAGATGTTGATCAGGATGCCCTTGACCGCCGGATCCCTTGTGATGATCTTGAACGCCGCCGTCACCTTCTCCTTGGACGCACCACCGCCGACATCGAGGAAGTTGGCCGGTTCGGCGCCATAGAGCTTGATGATGTCCATCGTCGCCATGGCAAGCCCGGCGCCGTTGACCATGCAGCCGATATTGCCATCGAGGGCGACATAGGCGAGGTCGTATTTCGACGCCTCGATCTCCTTCTCATCCTCTTCGGTGGTGTCGCGCAGTTCGAGCACGTCGGGGTGACGGAACAGCGCGTTGTTGTCGAACGACACTTTCGCATCGAGCACGCGCAGCCGGCCGTTCTTCATGACGATCAGCGGGTTGACCTCGAGCAGGCTCATATCCTTCTCGACAAAGGCCTTGTAGAGGATCGGGAACAGGGTGTTGCCGTCCTGTGCCGCGTCGCCGTCGAGCTTCAACGCGCCGTTGAGCGCCTTTAGATCGGTTGCAGTGACGCCTTTTTCCGGGTCGATGGCGACAGTGATGATCTTTTCCGGCGTATCATGCGCGACCGCCTCGATGTCCATGCCGCCTTCCGTCGAAACGACGAAGGCAACGCGGCCGACCGAGCGGTCGACCAGGATAGACAGATAGAGCTCGCGTTCGATGTCGGCGCCATCCTCGATGTAGAGGCGGTTGACCTGCTTGCCGGCCGGGCCGGTCTGCTTGGTCACCAGCGTGTTGCCGAGCATCTCGTTGGCGTTGGCAACGACTTCGGCCACCGACTTCGACAGCCTGACCCCACCCTTGGCATCGGGGCCGAGTTCAGTGAATTTGCCCTTGCCGCGGCCGCCGGCATGGATCTGGCTCTTCACCACATAGAGCGGACCCGGCAGCGCCTTGGCCGCGGCTTCCGCCTCGCTCGCCTTGAACACCGGCACACCTTCGGCCACTGGCGCGCCGAAAGACTTCAGCAGCGCCTTGCCCTGATACTCATGGATGTTCATCTGGATTTGCTCCGGTTCACTTCGAGGCCAGCTGCGGCGCGATCTTGACGCAGGCCTCGGTCAGGCCCTGCACCGTCGCCACCGAGGAGTCGAACATCTTCTGCTCGGCCTTGTTGAGGTCGATCTCGATGATGCGCTCGACGCCGCCGGCGCCGATCACCACGGGAACGCCGACATAGGTGTTCTTGACGCCATACTGGCCGGAGAGATACGCGGCACACGGCAGCACACGCTTCTTGTCCTTGAGATAGGCTTCGGCCATCTGGATCGCGGAAGCCGCCGGCGCATAATAGGCCGAGCCGGTCTTGAGCAGGCCGACGATCTCGGCGCCGCCGTCGCGGGTGCGCTGCACGATCTGGTCGAGCTTTTCCTTCGAGGTCCAGCCCATCTTGATGAGGTCGGGCAGCGGAATGCCTGATACCGTCGAATAGCGGATCATTGGCACCATGGAATCGCCGTGGCCGCCGAGCACGAAGGCGGTGACATCCTCGACCGAGACCTTGAATTCCTCGGCCAGGAAATAGCGGAAGCGCGCGCTGTCGAGCACGCCGGCCATGCCGACGACATGGCTCTTGGGCAGGCCGGAAAACTTCTGCAGCGCCCAGACCATGGCGTCGAGCGGGTTGGTGATGCAGATAACGAAGGCCTTCGGCGCGTATTTCTTCAGCCCGGCGCCGACCTGTTCCATGACCTTGAGGTTGATGCCCAAAAGGTCGTCGCGGCTCATGCCGGGCTTGCGCGGCACGCCGGCGGTGACGATGCAGACATCGGCACCCTCGATGCCGGCATAGTCGTTGACGCCGGTAAGCCTGGAGTCGAAGCCATCGACGGGCGACGACTGCGCGATATCGAGCCCCTTGCCCTGCGGGGTACCCTCGGCAATATCGAACAGCACCACGTCGCCGAGGTCCTTGAGGCCGATCATGTGGGCGAGCGTGCCGCCGATCATGCCAGAGCCGATGAGCGCTATTTTGTTGCGTGCCATGTGAGGATGTTTTCCCTTTGTCAGTGACGACGTCTCAAATCCTTAACGACTTGATGGCGGCGTCGAAGAAGAGGCCGGAATGCTGCGGGGGAACCGCGAATTTTCGCCGCACCCAATAGCCTTGGTGCGATATAAATTCAAACGATTATTTCGAGGCCAGCATTTTCAATCGGTTAGAGTGTTTGGGATTTACGTAAACGTCAAAGTTTGTAAGCCGACTTCTGGGAATTTACACAATGAGGATGAAGATCGTAAGGCAATACTCGGGTGATGACGCCCTTGTGATGCGGCACCAAATCTCCCTCTTGAGAGGGAGATGTCGCCAAAGGCGACAGAGGGGGTCGCCGCGCGTGAAGCGCTGGCGCCATCTGTGCCGCGCCCGGTCGAACCAACCTCCTCTGGCCTGCCGGCCATCTCCCCCTCGAGGGGGGAGATCGATCGTCGCGCCAGTTTTGCCAACCGTCAACGATGCAAGAGGGGAACCTACGTCTCTGAGCCTAAGCTTGCGTCTGCTGCGCTTCTGGCGCCGCCTTCGCCTTATGCCGCTCCGCCCAATCCTCCAGCCAGTCGCGGCTTTGCATCTCGATCAGCCGCGATGCCGTGCGCTCGAACTCGAAGACCTCGACGCCGCGTTTGGCCACATAAAGCTTCTGCGGCGGCGCTTCGGCACTCACCACCAGCCGCACATGATGGTCGTAGAGCGTGTCGATCAAAAGGATGAAGCGCTTGGCCTCGTTGCGCTTGCCATCGCCGAGCACCGGGACGTGGTCGATGAAGACGGTCGAAAAGCGTCCGGCAATCGCCAGGAAATCGCGGGCTCCGAGCGGCTTTTCGCAGAGATCGGCAAAGGAGAACCGCGCCGCATCGCCCGCCGCACGCGGCACGACCACGTGCCGGCCTTTGAGCGCCAGCGACGTATGCGCCTCTGGCGCCCCGCGCGTCATGGCTTGCCAGGCCTCGTCGAGCACCTGGGCGGCCGCCGCATCGGCCGGCGTGACATAGACCGGTGTGCGGACTAGCTTTTCCAGTCGGTAGTCCTTGTCGGCATCGAGCGTCAACACCTGTGCATGCCGCTCCAGAGTGCCGATGAACGGCAGGAAAAGCTGGCGGTTCAGCCCGTCGCGATAGAGATCTTCCGGCGCCACGTTCGAGGTGGCGACCAGCACCACGCCGCTGGCAAACAGCGCCGAAAACAACCGCGACAGGATCATCGCGTCGGCAATGTCGGTGACCGAGAACTCGTCGAAGCACAGCACCCAGGCCTGCTCGGCAAGCGCCTTGGCCACGGGCGGGATCGGATCGTCTTCCTTCACGTCGCCATTCTTGCGCGCCTGCCGGTGCTTCTGGATACGGTCCTGTACATCGGCCATGAAGTCGTTGAAGTGGACGCGGCGCTTGCGCCGCACCGGCAGCAAGTCGAAGAACATGTCCATCAGCATGGTCTTGCCGCGGCCGACGCCGCCATGGATGTAAAGGCCTTTGACGGCCTCATGCGTCTCGCGCTTGCGGGCAAACAGCCAGCCCAGCGCGCTCGACTTGTGCGCCAGCCGCTTGGCCGAGATCTCGTCGATCAGCCGATCGAGCGCAGCCGCGATCCACTCCTGCGCCGGATCGCGTTCGATCGCGCCGGTTTCCACCAGATGGTCGTAGCGCTGCCTGACGGTCGCATGGGTCTGGAGGCCGTCACGCAGATGCATCGGTCACGTCATTTGTTTTTATGCATGTCGCTGTCCCGAAACCGGGGCCACTTCTGCGCGACATGCATTCGGAAGGACTAGCCTACCTTGTAAGCGAAATCGGCTGGCCGTTGGAAGTCTGGCCGTCGAATTTCGAGCCGCCCGAAGAATACAGCCGCGCCAGCGCGCCGCCACTCTCATCATAAAGCGTCAGCTGCTTGCCGGCGACGTTCCACGACTTGATGCCGTCGATCGGGGCCGGGCAATGCAGCGGCCCGGCGCGGAAGCCGGCGCCGAATTTGGTCTGCGGCGTCGCCACCTTGCAGCTCTGGCCGGAAACGCTGACGTTCCAGACACCGGCGACGCTGGCGGCGGTCACGTCCGAAGCGCCGGCCGGCGCCGCGCCGTCCGGCGGCAGCGAGGCTACCTGCGTGTTCGCCGGGGCAGTCGGGAATTGCGACGGGTCAGTGGTGCCGGGCGATGCCGGCGGCGGCAGCTGGTTGCCGGTCACCTTGCCGGCGGGCGCGGCCTCCAGCGGCGCGGGCTGCTGGTCATCCATCGACGAGAAACGTGAGGTCGAACAGCCGCTCGCAACGAGCGCGGCCAGCGATACGGCCACCAGACCGGTTTTCGAAAAAGTCATTCCAACCTCCGTCGGATCCGGCTGGGGGGAAGCCGTCCGCACAATCTCACCCCCACCAAGATGGAGAAGGTGGCGAAATTTCAACCCGATATGGTTAAAATACGGTTTGCGGCAAGATTTGTTGCAAATTTATCGCAATCGCGATGGCATGGGCCGCTTGTCACGCGTCGCCCAAGGACCCCAGTCAACGATCCCAGTCAACACAGTGCTGCCC
>NZ_RZQG01000069.1:0-13315 GCF_003998635.1 Mesorhizobium sp. M7D.F.Ca.US.004.03.1.1 | reverse complement strand
GTCTTCGTCGGCGCCGTCGACTTGTTGCGGTTGGCCATGAAGCGGTCGAACTCGTCCTGGTCCTTGGCGCGGCGCAATTCGCGGGCATACTCGTCGAACTGGGTCAGCATCTCGTCGAGCTTGCGGCGCTCTTCGTTCAGGCGCTCAAGTTCCTTTTCGCGCCAGTCGTCGAAAGCGACGTTGCCGGTGCGGGCGGAGCCATTGCCCCAGCGTGCGGCCTTGTCGGAACCGCGGCGGCAGCCGGCGAAGATGCCGTCGGTCGCGCGGTTGACGTCACGCTTGAAGCCGTCGAGGCGGTCGCCCCAGATGATGTAGGCAAGCATGGCGAAGCCGAGTGGCCAGAACACCATGAAACCCACAACCATCAACGCGATGGTCGCCGGCGTCCAGGCCGGACGGATCAATGCAGATGTGTTCATTTTCTCCCATTCCTTCGGTTGGAGACAGCCAAACCCGGCTGCGTGGAATCGAAATGGGAAGGAGAAAACGGCGATTCAAGACAATGTCCGCCAAAACCGGACAAGCAACTGAAATGATTATCGCTTTTTGAGCCTATCGAGGAAAAGCACGACCAGCCCGGCAATCAGGCCCCAGAATGCGGCACCAACGCCGAACAGCGTCAGCCCGGACGCGGTGACGACGAAGGTGACGGTGGCGGCCATGCGATCGCCCTCGTCCTTCAGCGCGATCGACAGCGCGTTGGCAAGCGACGCCATCAGCGCCAGACCCGCCACCAGCACGATCAGGCTCTGCGGCAGCACGGCGAAGATCGCCACCAGCGAAGCGCCGAAAATCGCGAAGACGAGATAGGCAAGCGCATAGAACGGTCCGGTCTTCCAGCGCTCGGCAGGGTCGGGGTGGACGTCCGGCCCGGTGCAGATCGCCGCCGAGATCGCCGCCAGATTGGTGGTCGAGCCGCCGAATGGCGCCGACAGCAGCGAAAACAGGCCGGTGACGCCGATTAGCGGGCCTGGCTCCGGATGGTAGCCGGCGGCGCGCAGCACGGCCAGGCCGGACAGGTTCTGCGAGGCCATGGTGACGAGATAGAGCGGTAGTGCCAGGCCGATCATCGCCTTGGCGGTGAAATCAGGCGCAATCAGCGTCAGCGTTGACAGTTCCGGTGTCGGCAGGCCGCCGACACGGCCGGTGAGGAACGCGGCGAGGCCACCGCCGATCAGCACCGCCAGCACCGACAGGGCCGGATTGAACAGCCGGATGACGAAGAAGGCCGCAATCAGCGGCAGGATCAGCCACGGGTCGACAGGAATGGTCTTCACCGCATTGAGCGCGAAGGTGACGACGATGCCGGCCAGCATGCCGGAGGCGACCGAGGGCGGTATCCTCGAGATCAACTGCGTCAGGGGCCGGAACAGGCCGGTGGCGATCAGAAGGATGCCGGTGACGATGAAGGCTGCGACGGCCTCGCCCATCGAAAAGCCGCTCGAGGCCGCGATCAGCGCCAGGCCCGGCGTCGACCATGCGGTGATGACGGGCATTTTCGTGCGCCAGGACAGCCACAGGCTCTCGATCGCCATGGCCAGGCAGATGGTCGTAACCCAGCTTGCCGTCTCGATCTGCGTCGCGCCGACTGCCTTGGCGGCGGCGATGACGATGGCCAGCGTGCCGCCAAAGCCGACGATGGCGGCGACGAACGCGTGTATCGGAATGGAAAGGCGCATCAGTTTCCCCTCTGCGCCATCGCGTCGACGGCCCGCACCAGCATGTCGAGATCCTGCGGCCGCGACAGGCGGTGGTCGCCGTCAGGGATCAGCGACAAGGTCACGTCGTCGGCCGGCAGCAGGCTGACCAGCTTCAGCGCGTGGCTTGCCGGTACGTCCGCATCGGCCAGTCCCTGCAGGATGTGCACCGGGCAATGCGTGTCGATCGGGCCTGTCATCACCAGGTTGTTGCGTCCGTCCTCGATCAGCGCGCGCGTGTAGATGTAAGGCTCGGCGGAATAATCCGACGGCTCTTCGAAGAAGCCTTTCTCCGTGAGGTCGCGCTTCTGCGCCTGCGTCAGCACCGGTTCGACCAGTTCGGCGGTAAAATCCGGCGCCGGCGCCAGCAACACCAGGCCAGCGACCTTGCTATCGCCTGCCTTGCGCAATTCCTGCACCATACGCAGCGCGATCCAGGCGCCCATCGAGGAGCCGACCAGGATTTGCTTGCCCTTGGTGAAATGCCGGAACACGGCAAGGCTCTGCGCAAGCCATGTCGAAATCGTGCCGTCAGCAAAGGCGCCGCCGGATTCACCATGGCCGGAATAATCATGGCGCAGGAAGGCGCGGCCTTCTCTTGCCGCCCAGTCCGACAGCACCTGCGCCTTCGTGCCCAGCATGTCCGATTTGTAGCCGCCGAGCCAGACGATGCCGGGCGCGGAGCCAGCATTATGGCGCACCGCGATGCGTGGTCCGTCGACATCCAGAAAGATTGGGGGCGTGGCGTTCATGGCTTTTTCCTCAAGCCGGTCTTGTGACACAGCCTGTGGCGTGGCGAAAAGTGCTCGCGGTGTTCTTTGTTTGATGCAGGGCAGCGATCAGGGTGATTTTCTGTCAATGCTGTGCTATTGACTCCGCCCGAGCGCTCACCACATTGGCGCGTCCACGCATCAACACTGACAAACCCTGAACGAAACGGCCAAGGAGACCACGACCATTCGCAGACCTTTCAAAGCAGCGGCGCCGACCAAGGATGGCCCGCGCTCCAACCGTGACATCCGGGTTCCCCGGGTCCAGCTTATCGACGCCGAAGGCCAGAACCGCGGCGATGTTTCCATCAACGACGCATTGCTGCTCGCGGAAGAGGCTGGGCTGGATCTCGTCGAGATATCGCCCAATGCGGTGCCCCCCGTCGTCAAGATTCTCGATCTTGGCAAGCTGAAATACGCCAACCAGAAGAAGGCGGCCGAGGCGCGCAAGAACCAGAAGGTCATCGAGATCAAGGAGATCAAGATGCGCCCGAACATCGACAGCCATGACTACGAGACCAAGATGAAGGCGGTTCGCCGCTTCTTCGAGGAAGGCGACAAGGTCAAGCTGACGTTGCGGTTCCGTGGCCGCGAGATGGCGCATATGGAACTCGGCATGCAGCTCCTGAACAAGGTCCGCGAGGAAGTGGCGACGATCGCCAAGGTCGAGGCGGAACCGAAGCTCGAAGGCCGCCAGATGATGATGGTGCTGTCGCCGCGCTAAGGTGCTGAATATCAACACACCTTGGATCACGAAGACGTCAGGCCTGATTATCGCGCTTAAATCCGCCTGAATCACATCCCAAGGCGTCCCGGCGATCGGCGGGACGCCTGTTTTCTTGGCCGAAGCTGCGATCGCCGGCCAAACTCCTCGACGATCGGATTCCACCTTGGACAAAGAACTCAAATACGGGCTGGGTAACTACCAGCATACGCGCAGGATGGTGCTTACCGGGCTCGTGGCCGTCCTGTTCGCAGCGTTGCTATTTGGCCAATCGACGTTTCCGCCCGACACACCAGTGCATGAGTCGATCGAAATGTTTGGCGTGCTGCTGATTTTTCTAGGCATCGTCGGGCGCCTTTGGGCGACGCTCTACATAGGTGGGCGCAAATCTTCCGAGGTGGTGACCGGCGGGCCTTACTCGATCACCCGCAACCCACTCTATGTGTTCTCGACCGTAGCCGCAGCCGGCGTTGGCGCGCAGATCGGCTCGTTCACCGGCATCATTCTCTTCGGGCTTTTGTGCGCCGGCGCTTTCCACATCGTCATCCTGCGCGAGGAGAAATTCCTTAAGGAAGCACTCGGCGCGCCGTATGCGGCCTATCTGGCGCGGGTGCCGCGCTTCTTCCCGAAATTGTCGCTCTACCAGGAGGGCGATACGGGCAGCTTCAAGCCGCGCCTGCTGTTGACCACGCTGCTCGACGGCCTGGTGTTCCTGGTCGCGCTGCCGGCCTTCGAACTGATCGACGGCGCCCAGCAGTCGGGCATGTTGCCGGTCTGGTTCACGCTCCCCTGACTGGGGACAGAGCGTCGCACGAGCTGAGGTGTTGCGCAGCCGCCGTCTTTGACGTATAGGACCGCCGTTCAAGAAAACCGCCCGGCAGGGCATGCCGTGGCGGTTTCATTTGCTTTTCGGGCTTTGGTCGGCCCGAAGCGAACAAGAAGCGCGATAGTGCGCCAACGATACGGAGTAGCAAAATGCCCAAGATGAAGACCAAGTCGGCCGCCAAAAAGCGGTTCAAGATCACAGGTACGGGTAAAGTCCTGTCGGCTGCGGCCGGCAAGCGTCACGGCATGATCAAGCGTTCCAACAAGTTCATTCGAAATGCCCGCGGCACGATGGTTCTGGCTGAACCGGATGGCAAGAAGGTCATCAAGAATTTTCTGCCGAACGGCCTCTAAGGCATTCGGTTCGGACACGTTTTAAGGAGATCATGACATGGCACGCGTAAAAAGAGGCGTCACCTCGCACGCCAAGCACAAGAAGGTCCTGAAAGCCGCCAAAGGCTTCTACGGCCGCCGCAAGAACACCATCCGCATCGCCAAGCAGGCGGTGGAAAAGTCGATGCAGTACGCGTATCGCGACCGCAAGAACCGCAAGCGCTCGTTCCGCGCGCTGTGGATCCAGCGCATCAACGCCGCGACGCACGAGCATGGCCTGACCTATGGCCGCTTCATCGACGGCCTCAACAAGTCGGGCATCGAGATCGATCGCAAGATCCTGTCGGACATGGCCATCCACGAGCCGCAGGCTTTCGCAGCCCTGGTCGCCAAGGCCAAGGTGGCGCTCGAATATCTGAAGAACACCACGCCGAACGCTTTTGAAAGCGCTGTCGCCTAAGACCAGCGCTTCCCAAGCATTCGCAATTCTGATTTGGGGAACCCGCGCTGGCACGGCTGGCGCGGGTTTTTCTTTTGCCTGATGTAACCAAAATGGTGACACGCCCGGTGATGGTGGTCGCCCGATCGAGAGAGCTTCGCCGTGAACGCCACTGCTGGAAATCTTGAAGCCCTGGAAGATTCACTTCTGGCCGACATCGCATCGGCCGCCGATGAGCCGGCCATAGAGGCCGTGCGCATCGCTGCCTTCGGCAAGAAGGGCACCGTGTCCGAGATGCTGAAAACACTTGGCGCCATGACCGCCGAGGAGCGGCAGGTCAAGGGTCCTGTTATCAACGGCCTCAAGAACCGTGTCACCGACGCGCTGACGGCCCGCAAGGCCGAGTTGAAGGATGTGGCGATCACCGCGCGCCTCGCCGCCGAAAAGGTCGACGTGACGCTGCCGGTGCGGCAGTCGCCGGCCGAGCGCGGCCGTATCCATCCGATCAGCCAGGTCATCGATGAGATCGCGGCGATCTTCGGCGATCTCGGCTTCTCCATCGCCGAAGGGCCGGATATCGAGACCGACTACTACAATTTCACCGCGCTGAATTTCCCCGAAGGCCATCCGGCGCGCGAAATGCACGACACCTTCTTCTTCCAGCCGGACGAGAAGGGCGAGCGCAAGCTTTTGCGCACGCACACCTCGCCGGTGCAGATCCGCACCATGGAGACGAAGAAGCCGCCGATCCGCATCGTCATTCCTGGCAAGACCTACCGGCAGGATTCGGACGCCACCCACTCGCCGATGTTCCATCAGGTCGAGGGGCTGGTGATCGACAAGACGGCCAACGTCGCCAACATGAAGTGGGTGCTGGAGGAGTTCTGCAAGGCCTTCTTCGAGGTGCCGCAGGTGAAGATGCGCTTCCGGCCGTCCTTCTTCCCGTTCACCGAACCGAGCCTCGAGGTCGACATCCAGTGCGACCGCTCGCGGCCCGGCGAAGTGCGCTTCGGCGAAGGCTCCGACTGGATGGAGATCCTCGGCTGCGGCATGGTGCACCCCAATGTGCTGCGCCATGGCGGGCTCGATCCGGACGAATATCAGGGCTTTGCCTGGGGCATGGGCATCGATCGCATCGCCATGCTGAAATATGGCATGCCGGACCTGCGCGCCTTCTTCGACGCCGACGTGCGCTGGCTGTCGCATTACGGTTTCAGGCCGCTCGACATGCCGACGCTGTTCGGGGGCCTAAGCGCATGATAGCGCCGCACACCGGCGGCTGCCGCTGCGGCGCCGTGCGGTTCGAGGCCTTGGCCGAACCGCACCATGTCAGCTATTGCCATTGCGGCGATTGCCGGCGGGCCAGCGGCGCGCCGGTCTCGGCCTTTGTCGGCTTCCTGGTCGATCAGGTCGCGTTCACCGGCAAGGCGCTGAAGATGTACGAGAACGGCCCGGTGACGCGCTCGTTTTGCGGTATCTGCGGCTCACCCATCGCCTATGTCGACGAGCGGCTGGAGGACGACATCTACTTCATGCTCGGCGCCATGGACAGGCCGGCCGATTTTGAGCCGACGCTGCATGCCTATGTCAGCGAGCAGCTCCCCTTCCTGCATATGTCCGACGACCTGCCGAGACATCTGAAAACAAGCGTCAAAAGACCAGACGGAACAGTCCCATGAAATTCACCCTCTCCTGGCTCAAGGACCACCTCGAGACCGACGCCTCGCTCAACGAGATCGTCGAGCGGCTGACCTCGATCGGCCTCGAAGTCGAGCATGTCGACGACAAGTCGAGCCTGAAACCCTTCGTCATCGCCAGGGTGCTGACCGCGGTTCAGCACCCCGATGCCGACCGCCTGCGCGTGCTCACCGTCGATACAGGCGACGGCAAGGCGCCCGTGCAGGTGGTGTGCGGTGCACCCAACGCCCGCGCCGGCCTGATCGGCGCCTTTGCCGCGCCCGGCACTTATGTGCCCGGCATCGACGTGACGCTGACGGTCGGCAAGATCAGGGGCGTCGAAAGCCACGGTATGATGTGTTCCGAGCGCGAGCTGGAGCTGTCCGACGAACACAACGGTATCATCGACCTGCCTGAGGATGCGCCTGTCGGCACCAGCTTCGCTGCTTACGCCCACCTCGACGATCCGGTCATCGAGATCAACCTGACGCCGAACCGGCCGGATGCCACCAGCGTCTACGGCATCGCCAGGGATCTGGCGGCGAGCGGGCTTGGCCGCCTCGTCGGCGGTGCCATCATGCCGCATGCCGGCAGCGGCATGTGCCCGGTCAAGGTGACGATCGTGGCGCCGGCACTCTGCCCCGGCTTCGCGCTGCGGCTGGTCAAGGGCGTCAAGAACGGCCCGTCGCCGAAATGGCTGCAGCAGCGGCTGATCGCCATTGGTCTCAGGCCAATCAGCGCGCTGGTCGACATCACCAATTACGTCACCTTCGACCGCGGCCGTCCGCTGCATGTGTTCGACGCCAGCAAGGTTGCCGGCAATCTGACCGTGCGCCGCGCGCGCGATGGCGAAAAGGTACAGGCGCTCGATGGCCGCGAATATACGCTGACGCCGGAGATGTGCGTCATCGCTGACGACAATGGCGTCGAGTCGATCGCCGGCATCATGGGCGGCGAGCATTCGGGCTGCGACGAGAACACGACCGATGTGCTGATCGAATCCGCCCTTTGGGACCCGATCACCACCGCCCGCACCGGCCGCACGCTCGGCATCATCACCGACGCACGCTACCGCTTCGAGCGCGGCGTGGACCCTGAATTCATGGTGCCCGGCGTCGAGCTGGCGACCAAGCTGGTGCTCGATTTCTGCGGCGGCACGCCGACCGAGATCGAAGTGGCCGGCTATACCGAACACAAGCCGAAGATGGTTGCCTTCCCTATTTCGGAAGTGAAGCGGCTGACCGGCATCGAGGTTCCCAAGGCGGAAAGCCTCGACATCCTGACGCGCCTTGGCTTCAAGCCTGAGGGGTCGGGCGATGTCGTCAACGTCGCCGTGCCGTCCTGGCGCCCCGATGTCGACGGCAAGGCCGACCTGGTCGAGGAGGTGATGCGCATCCACGGCGTCGACAACATCGCACCGCAGCCGCTCGGCGCGCATGACGCGGTCAACGCAAAGATACTCACCACGCTGCAGGTCCGTACCCGCACCGCCAAGCGCGCGCTTGCCGTGCGCGGCATGATGGAGGCCGTCACCTGGTCGTTCATTCCGGCCAAGCACGCTGAACTGTTCGGCGGTGGCCAGACGGCGCTGAAGCTCGCCAATCCGATCGCCGCCGACATGTCCGACATGCGGCCGTCGCTGCTGCCGGGGCTGATCGCCGCTGCCCAGCGCAATGCCGACAAGGGTATTGGCGACGTGGCGCTGTTCGAAGTGTCGGGCACATACGAAGGCGATGGCGCCGACCAGCAGCGGCGCGTGGCCGCCGGTGTGCGCCGCGGCACCGCCAAGCTCGACGGCTCCGGCCGCAACTGGGCCGGCAATTCAGGCCCGGTCGGTGTGTTCGACGCCAAGGCCGATGCGATCGCCGCATTGGAAGCCTGTGGTGCACCGGTCGAGCGGCTGCAGATCGAGGCCGGCGGTCCGGCCTGGTATCATCCCGGCCGTTCCGGCACGATCAAGCTCGGCCCGAAAACCGTGCTCGGCACCTTCGGCGAATTCCATCCGAAGACGCTTGAGGGTCTCGATGTTTCCGGGCCGCTGTGCGGCTTCGAAGTCTTCGTCGATGCCGTGCCGGAGCCGAAGGCCAAGCCGACGAAGACCAAGCCCAGGCTCGATCTCTCCGCTTTCCAGGCGGTCAAGCGCGATTTCGCCTTCGTCGTCGACAAGTCGGTCGAGGCCGGCACGCTGGTTCGCGCGGCCCTTGCGGCCGACAAGAAGCTGATCACCGCTGTCTCTGTCTTCGATATTTTCGAAGGCGCTTCGCTCGGCGAGGGCAAAAAATCGATCGCCATCGAAGTGTCGATCCAGCCGGTCGAAAAGACGCTGACCGACGAGGATTTCGAGGCGCTGGCCAAGCGCATCATCGAGAATGTCGGCAAGCAGACCGGTGGTGTGCTGAGGGGCTAATAAACTTGCGAGCAGATGGCGAATCGTCCTCCAAAGGGCGATGGACCATCTGCGTTATTCCGGCCTTCCTTTTGAAGAACAGCGCGTGGCGTTCCTCGCCATCGTGTCGGCGGATCCGCTGGTCCGCGACGCGTTGGCGCGAGCTCGCGAATTCGACCTGCCCGACTGGCTGATCGTTTCCGGCGCGCTCTACAACAGCGTTTGGAACCATCTGACCGGCAAGCCGTCGGGCTACGGCATCAAGGATGTTGATCTCTTCTACTTCGATGACAGCGACCTGTCCTACGAGGCGGAGGACGCGGTGATCCGCCGGGCGGCGGCGCATTTCGAAGGACTGCCGCTGCCGGTGGAGGTGCGCAACCAGGCGCGGGTGCATCTCTGGTATCTGCAGAAGTTCGGACAGCCGTGCCCGCGCTATTCGAGCGCCAGCGAACCGCTCAGCTATTTTGCTTCGAAGACCCATGCGGTCGGGGTCCGATACGACGCTGACGGGCAGCTGGAGCTGGTGGCGCCGTTCGGGTTCGACGATATGTTCTCGTTTCGCATCACGCCCAACCGGGTGACGGACAATCGGCGGACACATGAGGTGAAGGGCAGACGCGCCCAGGAGTATTGGCCGGAGATCACTGTCGTGCCTTGGTAGGAAATGTCGGCGGGACAGCGCCCCCCTCTGCCCTGCCGGGCATCTCCCCCACTTTGGGGGAGATTGGCAGCTTCGCAGTCCTGCCCTTCTTTCGGCGCCGGCGATTGGCGAAAGCCGGCGTGACATCCAATCTCCCCCCAAGTGGGGGAGATGTCCGGCAGGACAAACGGGGGCGCTTCGCGCCAACGTCTCCCACCTTCTGCACTGCGCCGCGCATGAAAAAAGGGGCGCCGAAGCGCCCCTTTCGATTACTCACCAGTTTTCACCCATTCACCAGCGCCAGCAGCTCCTCGGTGTAGCGCTTGCCCACCACCTTGTCGGGCGACAGCGCGTCACCAATGGCCTGCACCTCGGCAGCGCTCAGCGCGATCCCGGCCGCCGCCGTGTTCTGCTCGAGATGGCGGATTTTCCGCGCGCCGGGGATCGGCACGATGAACTCGCCCTGATGCAGCACCCAGGCCAGCGCCAGCTGCGCCGAGGTCACGCCCTTTTCGGTCGCCAGCTTTTCCAGCGTGGCGATGACAGCCGCATTGGCGGCCATTGCGTCGGCCTGGAACCGCGGCAGGCTGCGGCGCCAGTCATCGTCGCTCAAGGCCTCAGGCTTGGCGATCGTGCCGGTCAGCAGTCCACGGCCGAGCGGGCTGTAGGGAACAAAGCCGATGCCGAGCTCGCGGCAGACGGCGAACACCTCGTCTTCCGGGTCGCGGCTCCACAGCGAATACTCGCTCTGCACGGCCGATATCGGATGCACGGCATGGGCTCGGCGGATGGTCGCGGCACTCGCCTCCGACAGGCCAAGCGCGCGCACCTTGCCCTCGCGAACCAGCTCGGCCATGGCGCCGACCGTATCCTCGATCGGCACGTTGGGGTCGACGCGGTGCTGGTAGTAGAGGTCGATGACGTCGGTGCCCAGCCGCTTCAGCGAGGCCTCGGCCACCGCCTTGACGTGCTCGGGGCGGCTGTCGACGCCAGCCATGCGGTCGAGGCCGGTACCTTCCTCCAGAATCTTGAAGCCGAATTTTGTCGCGATCGTCACCTTGTCGCGAATGGACTTCAGCGCCTTGCCGAGCAGGATCTCGTTCTCGTAAGGGCCATAGACTTCCGCAGTGTCGAAGAAGTTGACGCCGATATCGACGGCGCGGTGCAGCGTGGCGATCGCGTCGGCTTCCGCCTGGCCGCCATAGGCGAAGCTCATGCCCATGCAGCCGAGGCCGACCGGGTAGACGTTCAATTCAGTTCCTAGCTTGCGGGTTTGCATCACGCGTCTCCTTATTGCGATGCAAAGGAAATAGCGCCTTGCACTGTGTTCGATAATCATCTCTCATCTGCACAGTCTGTTCTAAAAAGTAGATCAATGAATCGAGCCCATCTTTCCCAGCTAGCCGTGCTGGCGACTGTCGCCCAATGCGGCAGCTTTCGCGGCGCCGCCAGGGAACTCGCCATCGCGCCATCGGCGGTCAGCCATGCGGTGTCCAGCCTCGAGGCGCGGCTTGGCGTTCGCCTCCTGTCGCGCAGCACACGCAGCGTCGCGCCCACCGAAGAAGGTGCGCAATTGCTGGAGCGGCTGCGGCCGGCGCTGTCGGAGATCGATCTGGCGCTGGAGACGGCGGTCGAGGCGCGCGACCGGCCGGCTGGGAATCTACGGCTGAGCGTGCCACGCACGGCAGCGCATCTGGTGCTGACGCCACGGCTGGGCGCCTTTGCGGCGGCCTATCCCGACATCGTGCTGGAGATCATCATCGAGGACCGCTTCACCGACGTAGTCGAAGGTGGCTTCGATGCTGGTGTCCGGCTTGGCGAGAGCCTTCAGCGCGACATGATCGCGGTGCGGATCGGGCCGGACATTCGTGGCGCGGTGGTCGGCGCGCCGGTCTATTTCGAGGCCAACCCGAAGCCGCGCCACCCGCGCGATCTGGCCGGCCACCGCTGCATCCGCTTTCGCTTCTCCAGTGGCATCCTCTACCGCTGGGAATTCGCGAAGGGCGGCGAGGAGATCGAAATCTCCGCGCAAGGGCCCCTGATCCTCGACGAGGACCATCTGATCGCGCAAGCAGCGGCCGACGGCGCCGGGCTCGCCTTCGTCTTCGAGGACTATGTCCGCGCACCGCTGGCCGACGGCAGGCTGATCCGCGTGCTGGAGGACTGGTGCCCGTCCTTCGACGGGTTCTTCGTCTACTACCCCAGCCGCCGCCAGATGCGGCCGGCGCTCAGGGCCTTCGTCGATTTCTTCAAGGTGAGCGGATAGAGCGGGCTCGCCCTCCCTCTTGTGGAAGAAAACCGGCATCCCGCTCGTTCACCAACGATGCAAACATCGATCACCAACAGCACGACCCGCTACGGCTGGGGCGCGATCCTCCTCCACTGGCTGATTGCGCTGATCTTCATCGGCCAGTTCGGGCTCGGCTTCGTCATGGTGCGGCTGACCAGCCAGCGCACCGCCTTCGAATTGATCCAGCTGCACAAATCCTTCGGTTTTCTGCTGCTCGGTCTGGTGGTGCTGCGCATCGCCTGGCGCCTTGGCAATGTATGGCCGCCACTGCCGCGCTCGATCGGAGTCCTGGAGCGTCGCGCCGCACCACTGGCCCATTTTGCGCTCTACGCGTTCCAGCTTGCCTTGCCGCTGTCCGGCTGGGCGCTGGTGTCGGTTTCGATGCTGGAGATCCCCAGCCTGCCGTTCAATCTGTTCATCATGCCGAACCTGCCGCTGGCCGAATCGGATGGCGCCGAAAGCTTCTGGGCGGCGGCGCATTGGTATCTCGCCTATGCCGGCATCGCCCTGGTCGCTCTCCATGTCGCGGCGGCACTGCGGCATCATTTCCAGCTCAGGGATAGCGTGCTCACGCGCATGATCACGCCTTCGTCAGGTCAGGAATAGAGCGGGCAGTTCATTCGTTCGTGGGGGGTGAGGGCGCAGGAAATGCGCTGCCTCCAACAAGGAACACCCCCATGTACACGCGCATCCTCGGATTTGCGGCGGTCGCCGCTTGCCTTGCCATGC
This sequence comes from Mesorhizobium sp. M7D.F.Ca.US.004.03.1.1, assembly GCF_003998635.1. Lineage (NCBI taxonomy): Bacteria > Pseudomonadati > Pseudomonadota > Alphaproteobacteria > Hyphomicrobiales > Phyllobacteriaceae > Mesorhizobium > Mesorhizobium sp. M7D.F.Ca.US.004.03.1.1. Next base: position 802 of record NZ_RZQG01000069.1, on the reverse strand, counting down.
CTGTCTCAGCGGCCGTCGCGCTTGGTGACGCCGCCGGCAGCTATTCGATCAGCCCGGCCAGCTCCAGCATCCGCTTTTCCATCGGCAAGGTCGGCGGCGGCGGCCTCAATGGCGCGTTCGCCCGCTTCAAGGGCTCGATCCGTATCGACAACAGCGATGTCGGGCGCTCGCAGGTTAATTTCACCATCTTTCCCGAAAGCGTCGGCACCGGCCAGGGCCGCATCGATGCCTTCCTGCGCTCCGACGCGGTGTTCGATGCTGCCAACAGCCCGGAAATCCAGTTCCGCTCGACCAGCGTGACCCGAACCAGCGACACCACGGCCCTTGTCACCGGCCGGCTGACGGCGCGCGGCAAGACGTTCCCTGAAAAATTCACGGCCGAGCTTGGCGGTCTCAAGGCCGGCACGATAAAATTCCATGTCACCGGCAAGGTGCTCAGGTCACGCTACGGCATGGATGTCGGCACGCCGATCTATTCGAACATCGTCGACTTCGACATGACGCTGATGGGCAAACGCGGCTGACCTTGTCATTGGCTTTTCTCCTGTTTTCGGGCAAACCTCATCGCCTGTAATCGCGATGGAGAAGCCTGATGTTCCGATGGGGTGTGTTGTCGACGGCCAAGATCGGCCGCGAGCATTTGTTGCCGGCGATGGTCGAGGCGGAGAACGGCGTGCTGTCGGCGATCGCCAGCCGCGACCTGTCGAAGGCCAAGGCGCTTGCCGAGCGCTTCGGTGCACGCCATGCCTTCGGCTCCTATGAGGAACTGCTTGCCTCCAACGAGGTCGACGGCGTCTACATC
>NZ_RZQG01000699.1:0-3220 GCF_003998635.1 Mesorhizobium sp. M7D.F.Ca.US.004.03.1.1 | reverse complement strand
ATCTATGGCCGCGCTCCGGAGGACGAGCCCGACGCCATGCGCCGCCAAAGTGCGGCGTCCGAGAAGGCGGCGCTGCTCGCCGCGCTCGATGGCCGCCACGTCAAGGCCGGTCCGGCCGGCGCGCCCGCGCGCGGCCGTTCCGACGTCTTGCCCACCGGCCGCAATCTGTTCACCTCGGACCCGCGCACCATGCCGACGCCGACCGCCTATGATCTGGGCAAGGCAGCGGCAGAGGAAGTCGTGCGCGGCTACATGCAGTCGCATGGCGACTGGCCGCGCTCGCTGGTCATCGATCTCTGGGGCTCGGCCTCGCTGCGCACCGGCGGCGAGGAGATCGCGCAAGGCCTGGCGCTGATGGGCTGCCGCCCGCAATGGGATTCGGCGACCGGCCGCATCACCGGCATCGAAGTGCTGCCTCCCGCCGCACTCGGCCGGCCGCGCGTCGACGTCACCTGGCGCATTTCAGGCCTGTTCCGCGACATGTTCCCTACCCAGATCGCGCTGGTCGATGCCGCCGCCAACGCGGTTGCCGCGCGCGACGAGGAGGATTCTGAAAACCCCCTCGCGGCCAAAACCCGCGCTGACGGCAAGATCAGCCCGCGTATCTTCGGTACCTCGCCCGGCACCTATGGCGCCGGCGTCGAGGATTTTTTGTCCTCGGGCAACTGGGGCGCGCGCGAAGAGATCGGCCGCGCCTATCTCGACGCCACCTCGCATGCCTATGGAGGAGCCGAGGGCGAAGGCATCTCCGCGCCCGGCGCCTTCGAGGGCCGCATCGCCGAGGCCGATCTTCTCGTCCACACCGGCGGCGACCCCGGCCGCGACATCCTCGAAGGCTCCGCCGACGTCGCTTTCATCGGCGGCTTTTCGGCCGCTTTGGCAACGCTCGGCAGGAGTGCCGACGTCATCGTGCTCGACACCACGGACCCGCAAAAGCCGAAGCCGCGCTCGGTCGGCGAGGCCGTATCGCGCGTCGTGCGTGCCCGCGCCGTCAATCCACGCTTCATATCAGGCCAGATGCGCCACGGCCCGCGCGGTGCCTCCGAATTCGCCGAAACCGTTGACCGGCTGGTCGGCTTTGCCGAAACCACCCATGCAATATCGGGAACGCTGATCGAGGCGGTGCATGATGCCTATCTCGGCGATCCCATGGTCCGCGCTTTCATCCTGCGCGAGAACCCTGCCGCTGCCAAAGTCATCGCCGAGCGCTTCCTGTCGGCGCGCCGGCGTGGTCTCTGGCATCCCCTGCGCAATTCCATCGACGACGATCTCACAGCCCTGATTGCCGAGGCAGAAGCGCTTGGGGTGGCGGCATGAACGCCTTCTCGCGTCGTGGCGCCTGTCCGGCCCTGTCGGCGCCGATGCAGACCGGCGACGGCCTGCTGGTGCGGCTCAACCCGGTCGCGGGAGGCCCATCTTCTGGAGGATTGTCGCCGAAGCTTTTGATCGGGATAGCCGAATCCGCTTTGCGGCATGGCAATGGCATCATGGAAGTGACAGCGCGCGGCAGCCTGCAGATACGCGGGTTGACCCCTCAAAGCGCGCCTCTGTTGGCGACGGAGGTCGATGCGCTTGATATCGCGGTGCGCACAGGCGTGCCGGTCGAGACCGGGCCGCTGGCCGGCATCGATCCGCAAGAGATCGCCGATCCCCGGCCACTGGCTGAACAGATCAGGGCGGCGCTCGAAGAGGCTGGGCTTGTGCAGCGCCTAGGACCGAAGGTTTCGATCGTTGTGGACGGCGGCGGGCAACTTGGACTGGATGCAGTGACTGCCGATGTGCGGCTTGCTGCAACGCACACCGATGCCGGTATCCGGTGGTGGGTGTCTGTCGCGGGTGACGGGCAGAACGCGAGGCCGCTTGTCACGGCGGGAGACGACGCGGCGCGAGACATTGCCGTTGCGGTGCTGAGGATGGTCGCCGAGAAAGGCCGCGAGGCTCACGCAAGGGATTTGTCGGAGAGACAATTGGCGTCTCTCGCAAGCTGGCATTCTGTGGCGCCCCCCTCCGGCAGGACAGAGGGGGGCGCCGTAGAGCACTCTCGCCGGCCAATTGGCGTCTTCAATGTACGCCACGCCATTGCCCTCGGCATCGCTCTCCCCTATGGCAGCATGCCGGCGGACAAGATCATCGCCCTTGCCCAAAGCGCCCTCACGCACGGCACGTCAGAAATCCGCCTCGCCCCAGGCCGGGCCTTCCTTTTCCTTGGTCAACCAGCCGCCGCCAACTCATCGCTTCAGCGCACCGCCGCCACCCTCGGCTTCGTCACCTCCCCCGCCGACCCGCGCACGCGCATTGCCGCTTGCCCTGGCACGCCGGCCTGCGCCTCCGGCCGGATCGCCACGCGCGACATTGCCGAGACGATCGCCGCTGAAAACGCCGACATCCTCGACTTCACGCTGCACGTTTCCGGATGCGCCAAGGGCTGCGCCCACCCCGGCCCGGCTGCGCTAACGATAGTCGGCGGCGAAAACGGAGCCGGACTTGTCGTGAACGCGACGGCAAAGGCCCTTCCTGCCGGCTACAGGCCGGGCTATGACGCCGCGCGCGGCATCGGCCGCGTCGCGGCAATGATCCGCAGCACACGATATCAAGGCGAAACCGCCGCCGCTTGCCTGACAAGGCTCGGGCCGGCCGGTATCGCCGAGGCTTACCGACAGGAATGAGCATGGCCGCCTACGACTACATCCATGACGGCACGGCGATCTATGAGCGCTCTTTCGCCATTATCCGCGCCGAGGCCGATCTTTCGCGCTTTTCCGAAGCCGAGGCCGATGTCGCCATCCGCATGATCCATGCCTGCGGCCAGGTCGAAGCATCAAGTCATTTTGTCTTCTCCAGCGATTTCGTTACCGCCGCCCGCGCCGCTTTGGCGGCTGGTGCGCCGATCTTCTGCGACGCGGAAATGGTCTCGCACGGCGTCACCCGCGCCAGGCTGCCGGCGAGCAATGAGGTGATCTGCACCTTGCGCGACCCGCGCACGCACGACATCGCCAGGGAGATCGGCAACACCCGTTCGGCTGCCGCGATCGACCTTTGGGGCGAACGCATGGCCGGTTCGGTGGTTGCCATCGGCAATGCGCCGACCGCGCTCTTCTACCTCCTGGAAAAACTGCGCGATGGCGCGCCCAAGCCGGCGGCCATCATCGGCATGCCGGTCGGCTTCGTCGGTGCTGCCGAATCAAAGGATGCGCTGGCCGAGAATTCCTACGGCGTTCCC
>NZ_RZQG01000698.1:0-3224 GCF_003998635.1 Mesorhizobium sp. M7D.F.Ca.US.004.03.1.1 | reverse complement strand
GCGAAAGCCGGGCGATCGTCAAGGCCGTCGCCGAACTCGGCACCACGCTCGGCATGACGACGACAGCCGAAGGCGTCGAGACCGAGGACCAGTACAGGCTGGTCAGGGAGAATGGCTGCACGGATGTCCAGGGCTGGTTCTTTGGCCGCCCAATGCCAGCCTCCGAGCTTCATGCGCTTTTCGAACAGCCAGAAGCCCTGACCGCGTAATCCGCCAGACAGCACGATGGCACTGGGCGACGCGGCGCTGGCGGCCGCGCGGGATACTTCCTGGCAAGATCGGTAGCGGCACCTAGCTCCGCCAGGCCGCTAGATCGGTCAGGATCCGCGCCTTCAGCGCCGGGTCGGCGTAGCTCGCCTGCACCGACGTCGCGGCGAGTTCACGGATGGTTTCACCGTCCCAGCCGAAGGCCTCGGCGCAGGCGGCGTAGGATGCTTCAAGCGTGGTGTCGAGCAGCGTCGGATCGTCGGTGTTGATCGAGACGGGGACACCGGCCTTGCGCAGAGCGTCGAGCGGATGTTCGGCAAGCGACGGATACACGCCGAGCGCCACGTTGGAGATCGGACAGACGCCTAGGGGAATCTGCTTCTGCGCCAGCAGGTCGACAAGGTCCGGGTCTTCGATCGCCCGCACGCCGTGGTCGATGCGGTCGGCGCCAAGCAGTTCGATCGCGTCGCGAACACCTTCCGGGCCGCTCGACTCGCCCGCATGAACGGTGCGCCGCAAGCCTGCCGCGCCGGCACGGCGAAACGCTTCGGCGAAGCGCGGGCCGGTGCGGCCGGCGGCCGCTTCGTTCCCGTCGATCGACAGGGCAACGACGCGCTTGTGTCTGATTTCGCTCAGCAACTCGACCAGCTCGATCGCATCCGCCGCCGACTGGGTGCGAAGCAGGCTGACGCAAAGCCCGACCGGCGGGTGTCCGTCCTGCTCGGCGGCCGCGAAACCAGCATCGAATGCGTCGATCATCCCTGGGATATTCCCATGCCAATGCGGCCAATGCGTCGGGTTGACGATGACGTCGGCGTAACGCACACCGCTTCGACCCATGCGCTGTGCAAACTTGTAGGCCGTGGTGGCGAGTTGCTCGCGCGTCCGGAACGTCCCGCACAGCCAGTCGAGCATCTCGAGGAAGCTCTTGAGGTCATGAGCTTCGAAGAGCCTGTCGCGCGGTGCACGCAGCGGAATGCCGGCTTCCTCGCAGTTCCTGATCACATCATCGGCCTCGAAGCAGCCCTCTACGTGGATGTGCACTTCGGCTTTCGGCAGTCCGATGAAATCGGTCAATGGCGTCTCCCCTGTTCTCCGACGCCATCAAATCACGAAACGGCCAATCCTCATTTCAAGAAATGATTGAAAGAATTGCGCGTTGGCCGCGAGATTGGCAGCGCCTCGCGGAACCCAAGCCTACTGCGTATCCGCACTTGCCCGCAGCTCGGCACGCTTCTCGTCCGAGACGACGGCCAGATCGAGCACCTTCTGCAACTCAGCGGCGTGTCGGAACGACGGTTCGGCCTGCACGCCAGTTCGCACCGCATCGACGAAACGCTGGTAGTTGGTCGCCACCGTGCCGGCGTCGAGCTCTTCCCATTTGGCGTTCTCGACATTCTCGCCGACGCAGGCCTTGAGCGCCGAGCCGTCGAGATTGTGCACCACCTCGATGCCGCCTTTATCGCCATAGATGCGCAGGCGCAGCTCGTTGAGATGGCCTGATGCCCAGCGGCTGGCATGCACCACGCCGAAGGCACCGTTGGAAAAATCCAGCGTCATGGCGAAGCTGTCATTGGCGTCGAGCCCGTATTCGCCGATGCGGTTATCAGGCGCCTTGTCGAAGGCGCGCAGACGACAGAAGACATGGTCGATGTCGAGCGCGGCGCCGTAACTGGCGAAATCGAGGATGTGGATGCCGACATCGCCGAGCACGCCATTCGAGCCGTGGCCGCGCGACAGCCGCCACAGCCATTTCGGATCGGTGCGCCAGTCGCCCCAGAATTTCGACACCAGCCAGCTTTGCAGATAGGACGCTTCGACATGCCTGACCGTGCCGATTTCGCCCGCCTGTACCATCTGGCGGGCCTTTTGCAGTGCGGCGACATTGCGATAGGTCAGGTTCACCATGTTGACGATGCCGGCGGCCTCAGCGGCGTCAGCCATCTCGGTGGCCTTGCCAAAATTTTCGGCCAGCGGCTTCTCGCACAGCACCGGCTTGCCGGCGGCAATCAGCGCCATGGTGGTCGGGTGGTGGATGCGGTCCGGCGTGACATTGGCCACCGCATCGAAAGCGCCCCATTCCAGCGCCGCCTCCAGCGAGGTGAAGCGATTGGCGATCTTGAAGCTGTCGGCATATTCGCCGACGCGCGCCGGGTCGACATCGACGGCACCGACAATGTCGACGCCCTCGATGGCGCTGAAGCGCCGCGCATGTTCCTGCGCCATCCAGCCGGTGCCGAGTATCAAAAGCCGCATTTCTTGCTCCTTGAGCCGAGAGGTCAGAATCGACCTCTCGGCCGACGCCCTCAAATAGCGCGGATGATGCCCCCGTCGACACGAATGTTCTGGCCGGTGATGTAGCCGGCGCCTTCCGACGCCAGGAAGGCGATGGTCGCGGCGATCTCTTCCGAGGTGCCGTAGCGCTGCATCGGCACGCTGTCGCGGCGTTCTTCGGTGGCCGGCAGGCTGTCGATCCAGCCGGGCAGCACATTGTTCATGCGCACATTGTCGGCGGCATAGGTGTTGGCGAAGATCTTGGTGTAGGCGGCAAGGCCGGCGCGGAACACGGCGGACGTCGGGAACATCGGGCTCGGCTCGACCACCCAGGCCGTCGAGATGTTGATGATGGCGCCGCCCTTCTGCTTGACCATCTGCGGTGCCACGATGCGCACCGGCCGGATGACGTTGAGCAGGTAGACGTCCATGCCGGTGTGCCATTGCTCGTCGGTGATTTCCAGGATCGGGGCGCGCGGCCCATGGCCGCCGCTGTTGACCAGCACGTCGATGCGGCCATAGCGATCGAGCGTCAAATCGACCAGGCGCTGCAGATCGTCGTTCGACTGGTTCGAGCCGGTGACGCCGAGCCCGCCCAATTCCTCAGCCAGCGCCTCGCCCTTGCCCGAGGACGACAGGATGGCAACCTTGAAGCCGTCCGCCGCCAGCCGCTTCGCCGCCGCCGCACCCATGCCGCTGCCGCCGGCCACGACCACAGCTACTTTTTCTACACTCATGGGATT
>NZ_RZQG01000697.1:0-3224 GCF_003998635.1 Mesorhizobium sp. M7D.F.Ca.US.004.03.1.1 | reverse complement strand
ACCCAGCATCGCGAGACGGATACCACCGCCGCCGAGCGCCAGACCGATGAGCAAGAGAATGAGGGAGGTGATGGTGACAGCCAAGATGATACTCCTTCGACTGTTGCGCGCTCGCACGCGCGGCCATGGGCAACCGGCGTTACCTTCCTGCCCTGGACACAACTTTCTCCTGCCCGCCGCGCCTGTCAAGTTGGCCGCACGCCAAGGTGGCAATCGATCTTGCCTGCATCAGGGTTTTCCAGCAGTCTGCGTCGGATCATCTCGCCTCTGGAGCAAGCAAAATGACGTCATTCGTTCCGCCGCTGACGCGATTGGTGCTTGCCCTCTGCTGCCTTGTCTCTCTCTCCGTGGCCGCGCCGGCACAGACGCTTCATGAGATCAACAAGGCGAACGGCTTTCACCAGATGCTGACGGGTATCGGTCCGGGTTTTAGCGCAGCCGTGAAATCGGCGCCGGAAACGCCGCCGCAAAAAGTCCAGGACGCGCTGGCAGTGGCCATGGAAGGTGCGTTTGACGCAAACAAGATGGAGGCAGCCATCGAATCGCGAATGGCCGACAAGCTGACCGCCAGGGATCTGGCCGACCTGGGCTCTTTCTATACTTCGCCATTGGGCAAACAGGTCACGACGCTGGAAATCCAGGCCTCCACCCAGGAAGAGAGGGAACGCAAGAAGATCGAAGGCCCAAAAATCCTCGGCGAGCTTCCGTCCAGGGATCCGGCTCGGCTCGAGCTGTACAAGAAGATCGCGGATGATCTCAGCGCTGTCGACACCGGAGAAGCCGTCGCCTTGAACATGGGCTATGCGATGCTTTCCGAAATGCTGGGAGCGGCCGGAAAAGCCCTGCCCGACGACCAGATCATGGCCTTGCTGCGTCAGCGGTCCGAAGGGCTTCGCCGAGACATCGAAAAGGATGTCATGGACTCCGTAGCCTACATTTACCGGGATCTGCCGCTTGACGATCTCAGACGTTACGAGGCTTTCCTGGCGTCACCCGCCGGCAGCCACTATTACGACCAGATGCAGGTCGCCCTCGGCGCGGTGATGACCGACGAGGCGCGCTCGTTTGGACATCGGTTTTTCGTCGCCCTCGGCTACCGCAAGGCCTGAACGGCGATATCAGGCACTTTACCGGAACAAAACGTAGACACTTCTGGTCTTTCGCTCCCGAATCACTACATTCGGGGCAATGTCCGGCTTTTCCGAAGACATGCCCTTTTTCGACGAACCCAATGCGCGGCCCACGGCCCCGTCGGGCATTGCCGCGCGCGCCATGGCTGCCCGCAGCGGCCACAACAGCGCGCCCGACTATCTCAAGGGGCTGAACCCGGAGCAGCGGCTAGCTGTTGAAACAACGGAAGGTCCGGTCCTGGTGCTGGCCGGCGCCGGCACCGGCAAGACCCGCGTCTTGACCACCCGCATCGCCCACATCCTCGCCACCGGCAAGGCGTTCCCGTCGCAGATCCTTGCGGTGACCTTCACCAACAAGGCCGCGCGCGAGATGAAGATCCGCATCGGCGTCCTGATCGGCGAAGGCAATGTCGAGGGCATGCCCTGGCTCGGCACCTTCCACTCGATTGGAGTGAAGCTGCTTCGCAGACATGCCGAACTCGCCGGCTTGAGATCCGACTTCACCATCCTCGACACCGACGACGTCGTGCGGCTGATCAAGCAATTGATCCAGGCCGAAGGTCTCGACGACAAGCGCTGGCCGGCCAAGCAGTTCGCCCAGATGATCGACGGCTGGAAGAACAAGGGGCAAGGTCCCACCGACATCGCCGAGGGCGACGCGCGCGCCTTCGCCAACGGCAAGGGCCGCGAACTCTACAAGGCCTATCAGGAGCGGCTGAAGACGCTGAACGCCTGCGACTTCGGCGACCTTCTGTGCCACCCGATCCGCATCTTCCGCGCCAATCCGGACGTGCTGAAGGAATACCACAAGCGCTTCAAATACATCCTCGTCGACGAGTACCAGGACACCAACACCGCCCAGTACATGTGGCTGCGGTTGCTGGCGCAGCGGCCGGATGCAGGGCGCGCGTCAACGTCGACGGATCTGCGATCGGCCGAAGGCCGCAAGCCCGACCGGGCGTCGGCCGGCCAGGCCGCCCCCGCGGAGGCCAGCGAGCGAAGCGAGCGCGCGGCCGTGAGCGACAACAAAGTAAACATATGCTGCGTCGGCGACGACGATCAGTCCATCTATGGCTGGCGTGGCGCCGAGATCGACAACATCCTGCGCTTCGACAAGGATTTTCCGGGCGCCACCATCATCCGGCTGGAGCGCAACTACCGTTCGACCGCGCACATTCTTGGCGCCGCCTCGCACCTCATCGCCCACAATGAGGGCCGTTTCGGCAAGACGCTGTTTACCGACCGCAACGAGCCGGAGGACGGCAAGGTGCATGTCCACGCCGCCTGGGATTCCGAGGAAGAAGCCCGCGCCGTCGGCGAGACCATCGAGACCTACCAGCGGCAAAAGCACAACCTCAACGACATGGCGATCCTGGTCCGCGCCTCCTTCCAGATGCGCGAGTTCGAGGACCGCTTCGTCACGCTCGGCCTCAATTACCGCGTCATCGGCGGCCCGCGCTTCTACGAGCGCATGGAAATCCGCGATGCGCTCGCCTTCTTCCGCGTCGTCGCGCAAGGCGCCGACGACCTCGCTTTCGAGCGCATCGTCAATGTGCCGAAGCGCGGCCTGGGTGAAGCCACCATCCGCCAGATCCACGACACGGCCCGTGCGCTCCGCATCCCGATGCTGGAAGCCGCCGCCAAACTCGCCGAAAGCGACGAACTGAAGCCGAAGCCGCGCGCGGCATTGCGCGAAGTGTCGGCCAATTTCGAGCGTTGGCAAAAGGCCCTGGAAACCACCCCGCACACCGAACTCGCCGAGACCATTCTCGAGGAGAGCGGCTACACCGACATGTGGAAGAACGACCGCTCGGTCGAAGCCCCAGGCCGGCTGGAGAACCTGAAAGAACTGATCCGCTCGATGGAGGAGTACGAATCACTGCGCTCCTTCCTCGAGCATGTAGCACTCGTCATGGATGCCGAGCAGAACGCCGGTCTCGACGCCGTCAGCATCATGACGCTGCATTCGGCCAAGGGCCTCGAATTCGAGACGGTCTTCCTGCCCGGCTGGGAGGAAGGTCTGTTCCCGCATCAGCGCGCGCTCGATGAAGGCGGCCGCTCGGGGCTGGAGGAAGAGCGGCGGCTCGCCTATGT
>NZ_RZQG01000696.1:0-3231 GCF_003998635.1 Mesorhizobium sp. M7D.F.Ca.US.004.03.1.1 | reverse complement strand
GCTTGATACCGCCCCGCCCGAAGCGCCGCCGACCGTCGACGACGACGATTTCGCACCGGCCGACGGCGGCCCGGCAAAGCCTGGTGACGCGGACCAGGCGCGCGACTGGATCAACGTGTTTTCGCCGGCCGATGCGTCGCATGTCAGCGCGCCGTCGGACGCCAAGGCCGAGGTGATTAAGGACGATACCGGTTCGTTCCTGCGCATCCGTTCCGGCGCCTCCGGTTCGGCGATCAGCTTCGATGTCGGGCAGGGCGTGCTGGAGAAGCTCGCCGGCAAACATGCCGTCTTCGACATCATCGCCCGCTCCGAAGAAGGCAAGGAGACGCAGATTTCCGTCGACTGCAATTTCGGCGAACTGGGTGACTGCGGCCGCAAGCGCTACGCTGTCGGCCAGCAGCAGAACGAATATCTGTTCGACGTACAGTTTCCCGAAAAGCGTCCGGGCTCGGCCGGTACGATTGCCATCAATTCCGACTTCGACAAGCAGGGCAAGGCCGCGGACATCTACGAGATCCGGGTTTCGGTCGAGCCGTAAGACAGCTCTAGCGGTCGAGCAGCGCCTGCAGCGTCTCGATGCGGTCTGCCTCATTGGCCGGCTTGTCCCAGCGCAACCGTGAAATGCGGGGAAAGCGCATGGCGACGCCGGATTTGTGCCGGGTCGAGCGGTTGAGGCCTTCGAAGGCGACTTCCAGCACCAGGCCGTTGTCGCGGTCGGCCCGTACCGAGCGCACCGGCCCGAATCGCTCGATCGTGTTGTCGCGGACATATTTGTCGATCTGCTTCAGCTCCTCGTCGGTGAAGCCGAAATAGGCCTTGCCGACCGGCACCAGCTCCTCTTCGCCTTCGGCACCGGACCAGACGCCGAACGTGTAGTCCGAATAGAAGCTGGAGCGCTTGCCATGGCCGCGTTGCGCATACATCAGCACCGCGTCCACCGTGTGCGGATCGCGTTTCCACTTGAACCACGGGCCTTTCGGCCTGCCGGCGACATAGGGTGAGTCCCAGCGCTTCAGCATCACGCCTTCTATGATCGGGTGCGGCGGTGCCCGGCGCAGTTCCTCCAGCGCCTGCCAGTCTGTGAATTCGACGAACGGTGACAGATCGAAGCGGCTCGGGTCGAGCGTCCCGGCGAAGCTTTCGAGGCGGCCACGCCGCTCGCGAAACGGCAGCGCGCGCAAATCCTCGTCGCCGATCTGTAGCAGATCGTAGCAGCGCATGAAGGCCGGGTACTGCAGCTGCATCTTCGGCGTCACCGTCTTGCGGTTCAGCCGCTGCTGCAGGTCCGAGAAGGTTCCCGTTGCCTCCCGGGGATCGCCGACCAGCAATTCGCCGTCCAGCGTCGCGGAAAAATGCATGGCGTTGGCGAGGTCCGGAAAGGCGCCGGAGACATCGTCGCCGGTGCGCGAATAAAGCCGGCGGATGCCGCCTTCGGCCACCGCCTGGACGCGGATGCCATCCCATTTCCATTCGGCGGCATAATCCGCCGGATCGAGCTTTTCGAGATCGCCGTCGCCGACCGGGTTCGACAGCATCACCGGGCGAAACAACGCCATCGCCGTGTTCCTGGGCTTTTCGGCCTTGCCTTCCAGCCACGCGAACAGTGTCGTGTAGGGCGGCGACAGCCCGTGCCAGAGCTCCTCGATCTCGGTGACATCGACGGTGCCGAAATCCGCCAGCGCCTGTTTGGCCAGCCGCGCCGACACGCCGATGCGCAGGCCGCCGGTGACCAGCTTGATGATGGCAAAGCGCGCCGAGATGCCGGCGCTGTCGAGCAGCCCTGCCAGCACCTTGGGTCCGTCGGAACGGCTTGCCGCCTGCAGTTTTGCGACGACCTCGCCAAGCGTCGGCTCGCGGTTCGGGATGTTTCCGGGCGTTTGCGGCCAGACCAGCGAGACTGTCTCGGCCAAATCGCCGACATAGTCGTAGGAATAGCGGAACAGCACCGGATCCATGCGCTCGGTGACCAGCGTGCGCAGCATCGCCGGCTTAACCGCGGCGATGTTGAGATCGCCGGTGATGGCGGCCAGCGCCAGCCCGCGGTCGGGATCCTCGACGCTGCGGAAATAGTCGGTCAGCAAGGTCAGCTTGCCGTTGCGCGACGGCGTCAGCACCAGACGGTCGAGAAGTTCGGCGAAGCGGTTCATACCATCAATCGCCCTCGTCCTCGTAGCCAACCAGATGCAGCGGTCGCGCCGCGATGCCTTCGAGTTCGCACCAGCGCACCAGCGCTTCCTCGCGGCCATGCGTCACCCAGATCTCCTCGGCTCCGGTCTCCTTGATGGTGGCGGTCAGCTCGTCCCAGTCGGCATGGTCCGAGATGATCAGCGGCAGTTCGACGCCGCCCTGCTTGGCACGCTGGCGAATGCGCATCCAGCCCGACGCGAAGCACGAGATCGGATCGGGAAAGCGCCGCGCCCAGCGGTCGGCGAAGGCCGATGGCGGACCGACGACGATGGCGCCCGCGAAGTCTTCCTTGCCACCTTCCACCGTTGCCGGTTGGAGCGCGCCCAGGTCGATGCCCTGACTCTGGTAGTACTCGCTGAGTTTGGCCAGCGCGCCATGGATGTAGAGCGGCCTGTCGTAGCCGGCGTCGCGCAACAGCCGCATCACCCGCTGCGCCTTCCCCAGCGCATAGGCGCCGACCAGATGCGAGCGTTCGGGAAACTGCGCCGCCGATTTGAGCAGCCGGGCGATCTCTTGCGTGTCGGGGGGATGGCGAAACACCGGCAGGCCAAAGGTCGCTTCGGTAATAAACACATCGCACCGGATCGGCTCGAATGGCGCGCAGGTCGCGTCCCTCTGCCGCTTGTAGTCGCCGGAAGCGACGATGCGCGTGCCCTGATGTTCGACGGATATCTGCGCCGAGCCCAGCACATGGCCGGCGGGATGGAAGCTGACGCAGACACCGTTGAGCGCAATCGTTTCGCCGAGCCGGGCTGCTTGCGTTGTTCCCGCGAAATCCTCGCCATAGCGCAGACCCATGATGTCGAGCGTCTGTTGCGTCGCCAGCACCGAGCGGTGGCCGGAGCGCGCATGGTCGGAATGGCCATGCGTGATCAGCGCGCGGTCGACCGGCCGCACCGGGTCGATGAAGAAATCGCCCGGCGGGCAATAAAGGCCTTCGGGCCGGGGATGAAGCAGGTCGCTGGCGCGCATGGCCCCAAGATAGGATATAATTCCGCTGCGGGAAGCCTGTTGTAAGTCACTGCTGACTCCCGCATACAGCAC
>NZ_RZQG01000695.1:0-3236 GCF_003998635.1 Mesorhizobium sp. M7D.F.Ca.US.004.03.1.1 | reverse complement strand
ATCCGAGCGACTACTCACAGCGCATCTATGGTGAGGGCGGCCTGATGCCGCGTTTCGTCGACCACAAGCGCGGCGGCGGCCTGTCGTCGCCCATGTATGTCTATCGCTGGGAGAAGATGGAAGCGGTCCTCGATGGCCACAAGGATTGGGATGGCGACCCTCATGAAGGCATCGTCATCGACTATGTCGATCCGACCACTGGCGGCCCGGTCTTCCACACCATCAATTTCTACGTGCAGATGCTGCGCCCCGGTGAGAAGACCTTGCCGCAGCGCGAGACGGCCAGCCTGCTTTTGGCGCCGTTCCGCGGCAACGGCCATTCGATCATCGACGGCAAACGCTATGACTGGAACCAGTTCGACACCATCGCCATACCCGGCGGTTCCTGGGTCGAACATGTCAACGGCTCGTCGAGCGAGCCGGTGATCTTCTTCGGCGCCACCGATGCACCGACGCAGAAGGCGCTGCTCCTCTACAAGCGCTGGGGCCGCAACCAGGCCGGCGATCTGCTCCGCCTCGTCTAGTTCCAGTCCTTCGGCAAGCACTGTCCCGCCGCCATTGGCGGCGGGACATCGAAATGACGTTTCAACAGCAAGGGCGTATGCATTTGGTTTCGGCGTTCAACACCAAGCAGATCGGCCACGTCGACTGCCCAGGCGGCGGCCAGGTCTGGGTCGACGGCAACATCCTCTATATCGGCCACATGCGGCCGCCGAGCGGCACGACGCTGGTCGACATTTCCGACCCGCGCAATCCGCGCAAGATAGCCACGATCGATGTTCCGCCAGGCTGGCACTCGCACAAGGTGCGCGCCAAGGACGGGCTGATGATCATCAACCACGAGCGCTTTGGCGATGCCGGCCCGGCCGATTTCGGCGGCGGACTGGCGCTCTACGACACCACCAAGCCGGCACAGCCCAAGCTCATCTCGAAGTGGATAACCGGCGGCAAGGGCGTCCACCGCTACGACTTCGACGGCCGTTACGTCTACATCTCGCCGACCGCCGACGGTTATGTCGGCAATATCGTGATGATCCTCGACCTGATCGATCCCACGAAGCCGGTCGAGGTTGGACGCTGGTGGATACCCGGCCAGTGGACCGGCGGCGGCGAAGAATACCCCTGGCATGACTATGTCACGCCGCGTTGCCACCATCCGCTGCGCATGGGCGACCGGCTCTTTGTCAGCTACTGGCATCACGGCCTGTTCATCCTCGACATTTCGGACATCACCAAGCCGAAGCTGATTTCGCACGTCAATTCGAGCCCAAGCTTTCCGCATCCCACCCACACCTGCCTGCCGATTCCACAGCCGCTCAAGGGCCGCAACATCATGGTGGTGGCGGACGAGGACGTCGCCAAGCTTCGGCCATCACCGCCGGCCTTCACGTGGATTTACGACATCACCGACGAGACCAACCCGTTGCCGATCTCGACCTTCCAGGTGCCGGGCCTCGACCCGGACGGTGAGCCGCAACCGCCGATGACGGGCTGCCATCAGCCTTCCGAACGGTTCAAGGGCACGATCATTCCGTTTGCGTGGTTCGCGCAGGGGCTGCGGCTGGTCGACATTGCCGACCCGTTCGCGCCAAAGGAAGTCGGCCATTTCATGCCCGACGCGCCGGAGGGGGCGGAGCGTTCCTCGTCCAACGACGTGACCATCGACGACCGCGGCATCGTCTATCTGATCGATCGCATTCGCGGCGTCGACATCATCGAAACCAGTGTTCTCTAGGAGCAGGCATTGAGCGACAGCACGCGAAAATCCGCCAGCCACTACGCAATCGGCAACAAGAACCCGAACCTGCCGTTTCATCCGGCGGTGCGTGCCGGCGATTTCATCTTCGTCTCGGGCCAGGTGCCGAAGGACGAGAACAACAACATGATCAGCGGCACGATCGAGGAAGAGACGCTGGCCACGCTGAAAACCATCGCGCGCGTCATCGCGCATGAAGGCGCGACGCTGTCGGATGTCGTGCGGATCACCACCTACCTCGAGGATACGCGCGATTTCGGCCGCTACAACAAGGCGTTCCTAGAAGGAATCGGCGACGCCGTCCTGGCGCGCACGACCGTCGAGGCAAAGGCGGTCATCAACACCAAGATCGAAATGGACGCCATCGTCTACAAGCCGCTGCCGGCGGGCAAGTAGGCCTTGGACACAATCGAGGAGACGACATGTACAAGCTGTTAGGCCGCCAGACATCAGGCAACGTCCAGAAGGTGCTCTTCATGCTCGAAGAGCTTGGCGCCGCATATACGCGCGAGGACTATGGCCGCCAGTTCGAGAACACCCAGACGGCGGAATACAAGGCGCTCAACCCGACCTCCAAGGTGCCGACGCTGGTCGACGGCGACACCGTGATCTGGGAGTCCAACACCATCCTGCGCTATCTCGCGGCATCCGGCGGCGAACAGTTGAATGGCGCCACAGCCGCGGAAAAGACCGAGGTCGAGCGCTGGATGGATTTCCTGCTGGCGGCGGTCAATCCCGGCTACCTGGCGGCCTTCAAAGGCGCCAAGCTCACACCCGAGGAGCAGACCGCCGAATACAAGGAACAAGTGAAGGACCTGGTCGCGCAGCTCAAGATCGTCGACGGCCACCTGGCCGGCAAGGACTTCCTGGCGCTCGGCAAGCTGACCCTTGCCGACATCGCCTGCGCGCCGATCCTGAAGCGCTGCGTCGACTTCAAGATCGACCGGCCGTCAATGCCCGATCTGGAGCGCTGGGTGGCGGCGATCGCCGCTCGACCGGCCTTCAAGTCGGCAACCGCTGCTGTTCCCGCAAAGGCGGCATGATGATCAAGCGCGCCGCTCTCATCGGACTGGGAACGATGGGTCCAGGCATCGCCGCGCGGCTTTCGCGCGGCGGGCTCGATGTCACGGCGTATGATGTTTCGCAAGCGTCGGTCGAGCGTGCCCGCGGCATGCTTGATCTCGCCGGCGGCGTGCTCGACCGTCTCGACATCAAGGCGCCGGGGACGGGCACCGGCAGCGTGCGTTTCGTCGAGACGCTCGCCGAGGCCGTCGAAGGCGCCGAACTGGTGATCGAGAATGTGCCCGAGAATATCGACATCAAGGCGCAGACCTATCGTGACATCGATCCGCTGATCGGCCCGTCCGTCATCGTCGCTTCCGACACGTCGGGCATCCCGATCACCAAGCTGCAGGCGCATATCTCGCATCCCGAGCGGATGGTCGGCAGGCACTGGTCGAACCCGCCGCACATCATACCG
>NZ_RZQG01000694.1:2053-3237 GCF_003998635.1 Mesorhizobium sp. M7D.F.Ca.US.004.03.1.1 | reverse complement strand
GCGGGGCTGGCGCAGGTGATCTCGCGGATGACAGCCAGGCGGCGCATGATCATGCCGCTGTCGGGCGGCTCGCCGACGCGTATGACGCAGTCGACGCCTTCGCGCACGAGATCGACCAGCCGGTCGCTCTGGCCGATCTGCAGGTCGATCCTGACATAGCGGGCGAGAAACTGCGGCAGGCGTGGCAAAAGGAACGTGCGGGTGAGCAGCGTGCTGGCGTCGATGCGCAGCAGGCCGAAAGGCTCGGCGTTGCGGAAGGCGGCCTCGGCGTCCTCGATCTCGGCCAGGATCGACAGGCAGCGCCGATAGTAGGCTTCGCCGTCCTGCGTGGCGTTCACCTGCCGTGTCGTTCGTTCCAGAAGCCGCGCGCCGAGATGCACTTCCAGCCGCCGGATCGCTTCCGTCGCGGTTGAACGCGGCAGGCCGAGATCGGCCACGGCAGCGGTGAAGCTGCGCCGCTCCAGAACGCGAACAAACAGCCGCATCGTGTCCAGTCGATCCATGGCCTTTGTTCGCAGTTTCCGAATAGTGATGTCAATAGGAGGCTGATTATCCGGAATGCGGCTTGGCCTATATCCGTGTCACCAACAACACGGAGACACTTCCATGACATCTAACCAAACCAGAACGGCGATCGTGACCGGCGCCTCCAAGGGCATCGGCGCCGCCATCGCACAGCGACTCGCCCGCGACGGCGTCGCCGTCGTCGTCAACTATGCACGGGGACGCGCGGAGGCCGAAGAGCTTGTGCGCAGCATCGAAGCCGGCGGCGGCAAGGCGATCGCCGTTCAGGCCGATATCGCCGATCCGAATGGCCTCGCGGCACTTTTCGACGCCGGCGAGAAGGCGTTCGGCGGCATCGATATCCTCGTCAACAATGCCGGCATCATGAAAACGTCGCCGATCGCGCAGACCGACGATGCTTCGTTCGACACGCAGATCGCGATCAATCTCGGCGGCGTGTTCCGCGGCATGCGGGAAGGTGCGCGCCGGATTCGCGACGGCGGCCGCATCGTCAATTTCTCGAGCAGCGTCGTTGGCCTCTACCAGCCGGGCTACGGGGTCTACGCCGCCACCAAGGCAGGCGTCGAGGCGATGACCCACATCCTGGCCAAGGAGCTTGGCGCGCGCCGTGTCACCGTCAACGCGGTGGCGCCCGGACCGATCGAGACCGCCCTGTTCAC
>NZ_RZQG01000694.1:0-2043 GCF_003998635.1 Mesorhizobium sp. M7D.F.Ca.US.004.03.1.1 | reverse complement strand
GTTCACGGACGGCAAGAGCGAGGCGCAGATCGAGGCCATCGGCAAGATGATCCCGCTCGGCCGGCTTGGCCAGCCTGACGACATTGCCGGGCTGGTGTCATTCCTGGCCGGGCCGGACAGCTTCTGGGTCAACGGACAAATCATCCGCGCCAATGGCGGCGTGGTCTGAGGAGATAATCATGCAAAAGACAATCCTGATCACCGGTGCCTCCAGCGGCTTCGGCGCGATGACCGCACGCGCCCTGGCTGGAGCGGGCCACACGGTCTACGCCTCGATGCGCGACCCCTTGGCGCGTGGCGGCGTGGCGGCAGCCGAGATGGAAAAGTTCGCTCGCGACGAGGGCCTGGCGCTCAAGCCGATCGCGCTCGACGTGACCTCGGACGCTTCGGCCGAGGCGGCGGTCCGGCTGATCCTCAGCGAGGCCGGCCAGCTCGACGTGCTGATCCACAACGCCGGGCACATGGGGTTCGGACCGACCGAGGCGTTCTTGCCCGAGCAACTGGCGCAGCTCTATGACGTAAACGTCGTCGGCACGCAGCGCGTCAATCGCGCGGCCCTACCGCATATGCGTTCTCTCGGCCGGGGCCAGATGATCTGGGTCGGTTCGAGCAGCACGCGCGGCGGCACGCCACCGTTCCTCGCGCCCTATTTCGCGGCCAAGGCCGGCATGGACGCGCTGGCGCAGAGCTATGCGCTGGAACTCGCCCGCTTCGGCATCGAAACGACCATCGTCGTGCCGGGCGCTTTCACCAAGGGCACCGAGCATTTCCACAATGCGGCGGCACCCACCGATGCCGAGCGCGCCGGCGCCTACTGGTCCGGTCCCTATGCCGGTGTCGATCAGCAGGCGCTGAAAGGGCTGGCGGCACTGGAGCCGGCGGATGCCGATCCGGCTGATATCGCGGCGGCAATCGTCGATCTCGTGGCGATGCCTTGGGGAAACCGACCGCTGCGCGTCCACGTCGACCCGTCCGACGATGGCGCCGCGATCGTCAACGGCGTTGCCGACCGTGTGCGCGCGCAACTCCTGGAACGGATCGGCCTTGCCGACCTGCTCCATCCCAAAGCATGAAATCCACCCTCAAGAGACAGGAAAACGATCATGCCATTCGCCAACATCAAGATGCCGCAGGCCGCTCTCTCCAAGGCGCAAAAAGAAGACCTCATCCATCGAACCACGGCCATGTTCGTCGACTTCTTCGGCGAGGGTGTGCGCCCCTACACGATGGTGCTGGTGGAGGAGGTCGCCGACGGCGGCTATGGCCGGGCCGACGAAGTGTTCGTCGTGCCGGAAGCCTATCGCGCCAAGGAGTAGCGCAGAGGCGAGCGACCTCCTTCGGACCTTCCCGCCCTCCGGGCGCGAGAAACCCAAGCCTTGCAACGCAGCGCGGACCCCACCCCGCTGCTTCGCAGCGACTTGCCGGGGCGAGCCACGGGTCTCGCCCGTCCTTCGGAACCCCACAAGGGGGAGGGTGAGGAATCCCCTGCCAGCACGCGGGACGGCGCTCCTATGGAAATGCGGGAAAAGCTGGGCTCCCTACCTCCCCTTGTGGGGAGGTCGGACCGAAGGTCCGGGTGGGGGTGCTGGCGAAAACTCTGCAGGACCTGGGTTCAACCGTTCCTCGTCGCACCAATCCAGTCGGCGGCCACTTCAGCAAACAGCCAGTCGCGGAACGCCTTGATCTTTTTCTGGCGCAGTGCGCCATCGCGATAGACGACGTAGTAGCGCGAGGCGGATTTCAGCGCGAGGTCGAAGGGCCGGACCAGCCGCCCCGCCACCAGATCGGCCGAGACCAGCGCACTTCGGCCGAGCAGCACGCCTTCGCCATGCACCGCGGCCTCGACGGCAAAGGTGGCGGAATCGAAGCGCACGCCGCGCTTGGGATCGACGTCGCCAACGCCGGCGTGTTGCAGCCATGTCGCCCAGTCGATGCGAAAGGCGTCGTGGATCAGTTTGTGATGCCTGAGATCCCCGGGCGGGCACAACGGATGTTCGCCTTGCAGCAACTCCGGGCTGCAGACGGGCAAGACCTCTTCATGGG
>NZ_RZQG01000693.1:0-3240 GCF_003998635.1 Mesorhizobium sp. M7D.F.Ca.US.004.03.1.1 | reverse complement strand
ATCCGGTCATGACGCCCGACTGCGGGCTGACCATATAGCTGATCAGCCGGGCAAGCTGGTCCGGCTTCACCAATTGCCCCATCGGCTGCGCAGCCTCGGCCTTTGCCAGCCAGTCGTCGGGTGCATCGTGCCATTTCCTCTGCACGATATCCTCACCCTCGGTGTCCATCCAGCCGGGCAGCACCGCGTTGCAGCGGATGCGGTTATAGCGATAGGCGTTGGCGACGTTCTTGGTCAGCGTCATCAGCGCTCCCTTGCTGGTCGAATAGGGCGTCAGGAACGACTGGCCGGTATGCGCCGACATCGACAGCACGTTGACGATGGAGCCGGGCGCCTTCTTCTCCAGCAGATGCGCCACCACGCCCTGCATCAGGAAGAACGGGCCCCGCACATTGGTGTCGAAAATCATGTCGAACAGCTCTTCGCTGGTTTCGACCAGCGAACCGCGCGCCGACGTCGCGGCGGCATTGACTAGGGCGTTGATGGTGCCGAAATGCGAGATCGCGGTGGCGACCGCACGCTTGCAGTCGGCGACATCAGAGACGTCGGCGCTGATGAAGATCACGTCGACGCCCGATTTCTTGAGATGGGCGACAGCCTTGTCGCCCTTTTCCTGCGAGCGGCCGATGAGCGCCAGCGCCCGGCAGCCTTCGTCGGCTAGCGCCTCGGCAACAGCAAAGCCGATGCCTTGCGCGCCGCCGGTGACGATGGCGCGCGTTTTTGAATTGCGATCGGCTGATGCGCTCATCGCTCTGCTCCTGTCTGGGTGTCTTATTTTGCCGTGTCCAAGCGAACGGTCTTGCCTGTGGTCGCCGACTTCAGCGCCGCATCCGCCAGCTTCAGGGCCACCAGCCCGTCCGCGCCACTTGGTACCGCCTTCTTGCCTGACGTTGCCGCTGCGATGAAGGCAGCGATCTCATTGGCATAGGCGTCGAGGTAGCGGGTCATGAAGAAGTCGTGCAACGGTGGACGCGTATAGCCCTTCTCGTTGGCCAGCTCGATCGACACTGGGCGCTGGTTCTCGGCCGCGACCATGCCTTTCGAGCCATGCACCTCGATGCGCTGATCATAGCCATAGGTGGCGCGGCGCGAGTTGGAGATGACGGCCTGCTTGCCGGAAGCGGTTTCGAGGATGACGCTGACGCTGTCGAAATCGCCGGCCGCACCGATCTTCTTGTCGACCAGCACCGAGGCATGCGCGCTGACCGCCACCGGCTCCTCGCCGAGCAGGAAGCGTGCCATGTCGAAATCATGGATGGTCATGTCGCGAAAAATGCCGCCCGAACGCTTGATGTAGTCGATCGGCGGCGCGCCGGGATCGCGCGAGGTGATGGTGACCATCTCGACGGTGCCGATGGCGCCGTCGTCGATCGCCTTGCGCACGGCGGCGAAGTGCGGATCGAAGCGGCGGTTGAAGCCGACCATCAGCGTCGCCTTGGTCTTCTCGACCACGGCCAGGCACTTCTCGACGCGCTTGACGTTGAGGTCGATCGGCTTCTCGCAGAATATAGCCTTGCCCGCCTTGGCGAAACGCTCGATCAGGTCGGCATGGGTGTCGGTCGGCGTGCAGATGACGACGGCGTCGATGTCCTTGGATGTCTCAATGGCGTCGATTGTGCGCACTTCGGCGCCATAGGCCGTCGCCAGCTCGGTCGCTGCCTTCTCGAACGCATCGGCGACGGCAACCAGTTTGGCCTGTGGGTTGGAGCCGACGGCGCGGGCGTGGACCTTGCCGATGCGGCCGGCACCGAGGAGGGCGAAGCGGAGAGTCATGGAAATTCCTTTGAGGGTGGTTCGAAGCGGGGCGCCGGTCATGGGCGCGGGTGATTTGCGGTCAAGACAAGATCGACAGGGAGGCGGTGACCACCGCCTCCGCGCCCGGCCTCAAGCCGCGAGTTCGGCCTCGCCGGTCTTGGCGCCGGTGATGTAGGAGACGATATCGTTTCCGTCGGTGTCCTGCTTGCGCAGATTGGCGACGATGCGGCCGCGCCGGAACACGACGATGCGGTCGCAAAGGTCGAACACCTGGCGCATGTTGTGGCTGATCAGGATCAGCGGCTCGCCATTGTCCTTCAGCGTGCGGATGATGTTTTCGACCTGCGCGGTCTCCTGCACGCCGAGGGCGGCGGTCGGTTCGTCCATGATGATCAGCTTGGAGGCGAAGGTCGCGGTCCGGGCGATCGCCACGCACTGGCGCTGGCCGCCCGACATGTGGCGGATGGTGTTGGACAGATTGGGGATCTTCACCGCCGTGCGGATCAGTGCCGCCTCGGTCGCCTTGCGCATGTACTTGCGGTCGAGGATCGAGAACGGGCCGAGATTGAACAGCACCTTTTCGCGGCCGAGGAACAGGTTCGACGGCACGTCGAGATCGTCGGCCAGCGCCAGGTTCTGGAACACGGTCTCGATGCCCGCCGTGCGGGCCTCGATCGGCCCGGCAAAATTCACTTCCTTGCCGTCGAACCAGATCTGGCCGCTGGTGCGTTGCTCGACGGCGGTGATCTGGCGCACGAAGGTCGACTTGCCGGCGCCGTTGTCGCCCATGATGGCGACATGCTCGCCCTTGCGCAGTTCGAAGTTCGCGCCTTCCAGCGCATGCACGCCGCCATAGCGCTTGGTCAGGTTTTCGGTCTTCAGGACGATGTCTGACATGGTCAAGCCCTCATTGCCCGCAGGCGTTGGCGCCACTGGTCGAGAACCACCGCACCGACGATGATCACGCCCTTGACCATCTCCTGGTAGTAGGCGTCGAGGCGCAGGAAGGTGAAGCCGGAGATGATGACGCCGAAGATCAGCGAGCCGATCACCGTGCCGATGATCGAGCCGCGGCCGCCTGACAGCGAGACGCCGCCGATGACCGCCATCGCAATGGCATCGAGTTCGTACATCACGCCCATGCCGGACTGAGCGGTGAGGTTCTTGGAGCTCAGCACCACGGCGGCGAGTGCTGCAAGCACGCCGGCGATGACGTAGACGAGGATCTTGTGGTTGGCGATCTTGATGCCGGACATGCGCGCGGCGTCCTCGTTGGAGCCGATCGCGTAACAATGCTTGCCGTACCTTGTGTAGGTCATGATCAGCTGGAACAGCACCGCCAGCGACAGGAAGATGATGACGGGCATCAGGCCTTTGCCGATGGCCGCGAAACCCTCGGTGGGAAACGAGATCGGCTGGCCCTTGGACCACCATTTGGCGATGCCGCGCGCGGTGACCATCATGCCGAGCGTGGCGATGAAAGGC
>NZ_RZQG01000692.1:0-3241 GCF_003998635.1 Mesorhizobium sp. M7D.F.Ca.US.004.03.1.1 | reverse complement strand
ACCTGATGGTCAAGGAAGGCCTGATCAATCTCGACTTCGCCGACGTCCGTTCCGTCATGCGCGAGATGGGCAAGGCAATGATGGGCACCGGCGAGGCTTCGGGCGAGGGTCGCGCGATGGCCGCCGCCGAAGCGGCAATCGCCAACCCGTTGCTCGACGAGACCTCGATGAAGGGCGCCAAGGGCCTGCTGATCTCGATCACCGGCGGCCGCGACCTGACGCTGTTCGAAGTCGACGAAGCGGCAACGCGTATCCGCGAGGAAGTCGACCAGGACGCCAACATCATCCTGGGCGCCACCTTCGACGAGGAACTCGAAGGCGTCATCCGCGTCTCGGTGGTTGCCACCGGCATCGACAAGTCGGCGGCTGAAATCGCCGCTGCGCCGATCTCGATCCGCACGGCGCCGCCGAAGCCGGTCAGCCGCCCAGCCGTTGCCGCGGTGGAAAGCCGCCCGGCGCCGGTCCAGCAGGCGGCATACGAGCCACGCGCGGCCGACCCGGTCGCCGAAGCCATCCAGCTGGCCGAAGCCAATGCCGCGGCCATGGCTCAGGCGCGCCCGGCTCTGGTCGCTCACGCTGAAGATTTCCGCCCGCAGAGCAAGATCTTCCAGGCGCCGCCAGCACAGCCGATGCCGCAGCCGGTGGTCCAGCAGATGATGCAGCCGGCTCCGCAGCCGCGCGAGATGCTGCGCGAAGCCCCGCAGCCGGTTGCCATGGCGCCGCAGCGGATGCCGCGCGTCGAGGACTTTCCGCCCGTCGTCAAGGCCGAGGTGGATGCCAAGAGCCGCCCGGTCGACCACGAGAACAACAGCGGACCGATGGGCCTGCTGAAGCGCCTGACCAACGGCCTGACCCGCCGCGAAGAAGAGCCTGCACGGCTGCAGCCGGCGCAGCCGCGCGAGCCCAAGCTGCGCCAGGCAGCGCCCGAAGTGCGCCGTCTCGCCAGCCAGGACGCGCAGCTCTACGCACCGCGCCGTGGTCAGCTTGACGACCAGGGCCGCCTGACACCGCAGGTCAGGTCGACTCAGGAAGACGATCAGCTGGAGATTCCGGCGTTCTTGCGCCGCCAGGCCAACTGATTGGTAAACGGACTGTAACATTTGTTAACAGGCAAGCGAGGAATCGCTTGCCTGTTAACGTTTTAAATGATGTGATTTCAATCACTTACCAAATCGTGCCCATTCCAGTTTGCGGTTACACAGAGTAAGAAACCGTGATTTGGAGTCTCCCTGACGGGACATTATCTTCGCTGCCTACCATCGTCGGTTTGCCGGGATTTCGGGGGAAGTCGCCCTGCTTGCCGATTCACACAAGAGCCGCGCCCTCGGGCTGGAGAAGCGGACCTAGGCATTACGGGCTTATGGGGATTGTCTTGCACGACTATCAGACGACATTGAAGACGCGCGCGTCGCTTACTGGCACCGGCGTCCACAGCGGCAAGGAAGTTTCCATCAGCTTTTTGCCGGCGGATGCCGACACCGGTATCGTTTTCCAGCTTTTCAACGGTGCAGAGCAGGGCCGCGAGTTCCGCGCCCTGGTCTCGGAAGTCGGCGCTACCGACCTGTGCACTATGCTTGGTGATCCCGCGGGCGAACACATCGCCACGGTCGAGCACATCATGGCGGCGCTGTTCGGGCTCGGCATCGACAATGTCGCCATCGAGATCGATGGTTCCGAGGTTCCGATCTTCGACGGCAGCGCCATGGCGTTCGTCGGAGCCATCGATCAGGCGGGCATCGAGACGCTCTCGGTCAAGCGCCGCTATATCAGGGTCATCAAGCCGGTCCGCATCGAGAACGGCGCCTCCTGGGCGGAGTTCAGGCCCTATGACGGCACCCGTTTCGAGATCGAGATCGACTTCGAAAGCCCGGCAATCGGCCGTCAGCTGTTCGCATCCGACCTCAATGCCGATATCTTCCGCCGCGACATCGCGCGCGCGCGCACCTTCGGCTTCATGAAGGATGTCGAGCGGCTGTGGGCCGCCGGCTATGCGCTCGGCTCCTCGCTGGAGAACTCGCTGGTGATCGGTGACGACAACCGCGTCATCAACATGGGCGGCCTGCGCTATCCCAACGAATTCGTGCGCCACAAGACGCTGGACGCCATGGGCGACCTGGCGCTGGCCGGTGCCCGCTTCATCGGCTGCTTCCGCTCCTATCGCGGGGGCCACAGGATGAACGCTGCGGCCCTGCGCCGCCTGCTGTCGGATCGGACTGCGTTCGAGATCGTCGAGACGACGCGCCGCGAGCGCGGTCGCAGCGCCGAGATGAACGCCGTCAACGCGCCGCTCTACGCGCCCTGGATGATCTGATTCTCTTAACTTTTTTCGGATTTCATGGCAGGCAGAGGTGTTGCATGAATGCACCACCTGCTGGCGAAATTACATGGGTGTCGGGCCGCCCGCTTGTCGCCACAAAAATGCGCGATTGGCCGGCGATAGCGTTGCCCGGCAAGGCGGTTATGGTTTATGGCTGCTGCCGTCGATTAGTGCATGTCGCCTAGAAGTGGGGACCAGTTTTGGGACAACGGCATGCGACGGGCATTAAAATAACGCCGAAAGGGCGGAATCCAATCATGTTTTTCAAGCGAGTTGGTCAATTGAAAGCGCCGCAGAGGGCTGTTTTCCTGGCGCTTTCGGTGGTTGTTCCATCGCTCTTTCTGTCGGCCTGCATGTCGTCGGAGAAAGATATCGACCTGTCGACCTATGTCGACCAGACCGAACCGGCCGATGTTCTCTACAATCAGGGCCTCGCCAACCTCAATGCCGGCCGCCTGCAGGAGGCAAGCCGCAAGTTCGACGCCGTCGACCGCCAGCACCCCTATTCGGAGTGGGCCCGCAAATCCATGGTGATGGGCGCTTTCGCCGACTACCGCCAGGGCAATTATGACGAGGCGATCGGCTCGGCCAAGCGCTATCTCACGCTCTATCCGTCGACCGATGACGCCGCTTATGCGCAATACATCATCGGCTTGAGCTATTACCGCCAGATCAAGGACGTGACGCAGGACCAGAAGGAAGCGCGCCAGACCCTTCAGACGATGCAGGACCTGGTGACGCGCTGGCCGACATCGGAATATGTCGACGACGCCAAGGAAAAGATGCGCTTCGCCAACGATCAGCTGGCCGGCAAGGAAATGCAGATCGGCCGCTATTATCTCGAGCGCCGCGAATATATCGCTGCCGTCAAGCGCTTCCGCACCGTGGTCGAGAACTATTCCAACACGCGCCATGTCGAGGAGG
>NZ_RZQG01000691.1:0-3247 GCF_003998635.1 Mesorhizobium sp. M7D.F.Ca.US.004.03.1.1 | reverse complement strand
GATCCTGCTGGTGCTTCTGGTGGTGATTTTCGAGATCCGCTCGGACGGCGTGTTCCTCAACCAGGACAACCTTCGTGGCATACTCGGCATTCTGCCGGAAACGGGCCTCGTCGCCATCGGCGTCACGATCCTGATGATCAGCGGCGAGTTCGACCTGTCGGTTGGATCGGTGTTTGCGCTGATGCCGATGTCCATGGCCGTCCTCATGGTCGAGGGTGTGCCTTTCCCGCTCGCGTTGCTGACCGGCCTTGGCGTTTGCGCGGTCATCGGCTTCATCAACGGCTATGTGACGATCCGGTTCGAGATTCCGAGCTTCATCACCACGCTTGGCATGCTGTTCATAGCCCGGTCGCTGACGATCGTCGTTTCGGGCGGGTTTCCACCGCTGCTTCCCGCTGATCTGCCGAACTGGCTGTTCACCTCGTTTGTCGGTCCCGGCCACATGTTCCGCATGTCGTTCCTGTGGTTTGTGGGAATTGCCGTGCTGACGTCGCTGATGCTTTCCCGAACCAATTTCGGCAACTGGATAAAGGCCACCGGTGGCTTCCATCCCGCTGCCGCCTCGATGGGCATTCCGACCGCAAGGGTGAAACTCGCATGCTTCATGCTTTGCTCGATGCTGTCCGGTTTCGCCGGCATGTTGCAGGTGCTGAGACTCGGCTCTCCTCTGCCTTCCATCGGCGAGGGTCTGGAACTCCAGGCAGTCGCCTCGGCGGTCATCGGCGGCGCTTCGCTGGCAGGCGGCATCGGTACGGTCGCAGGCGGCATCATCGGCACGATCCTCATCCGCATTATCGACAACGGGCTTGTGCTCTCGCAAGTCGATGCGAACTGGTTCAAATTCGCGATCGGCTTCCTGACCATCTTCGCCGTCGTCGCCAATGCCTGGATGCGCAAGCGTGCCAAGGCGATCAAGATGGAGAATTGAGATATGGACGACGCGATCATCTCCGTCCGCAATCTTCACAAATGGTACTCGGGCGTCCATGCGCTGAAGGGCGTGAGCCTCGACTTCAAGCGGGGCGAGGCGCTCGGGCTGATTGGCGACAATGGTGCCGGCAAATCGACGCTCATCAACATTCTGTCCGGCGTCCAAACGGCCGATGAGGGCGAAATCCTGGTCGACGGCAAGCTGGTGCGGATCGCCAGGCCGCGCGATGCGATGAACCTCGGTATCGAGACCATCTACCAATACAATTCCATGGTTCCCACCATGTCGATTGCCAGGAACCTGTTTATCGGGCGGGAACCGACGCGGTTTTCCGTGTTCGGCGTGGGCATCCTCGACCAGAAGAAGATGGGCAGCGAAAGCATCAAGGCGATCGCCAATGTCGATCTGCATCTGCGCTCGCCCGATGCGCTGGTCGGCGAACTGTCAGGGGGCCAGCGGCAGGGCGTCGCCATCGCGCGCGCCATGCACTTCAAGTCGAAGGTGATGATCCTCGACGAGCCGACCAACCATCTGTCGGTGAAGGAAACGCAGAAGGTGATCGGCTTTGTTCGCGGCTTGAAGGAGCAGGGTGTCACCGGCGTCTTCATCAGCCACAACATGCACCACGTTTTTGACTGCTGTGATCGTGTGGTCGCGATGGCGCGCGGCGAGGTCGTGCTCGACAAGCGCATCGAGGAAACCTCCATCGACGAAGTCCACAACGTGCTTTGAGAAGCGGGGAATGGTGATGACGAACCTTTCCGGCAAAGTTGCGCTGCTGACGGGCGGTCTGGGTTCGCTCGGCCGTGCCCAGGCTGCCGCACTCGCTCGCGCCGGCGCTCGCGTGCTTTTGCTTGACCGCCCTGAGACTGTCGAAGGACCTGGGATCGCCGCTGAATTGGCGTCGGCAAGCAAGGGTGCGATCGTCTATATCGGCTGCGACTTGAACCAGTTGGCCGAAGCCGAAGCGGTGGTCAG
Source organism: Mesorhizobium sp. M7D.F.Ca.US.004.03.1.1 (assembly GCF_003998635.1). NCBI lineage: Bacteria > Pseudomonadati > Pseudomonadota > Alphaproteobacteria > Hyphomicrobiales > Phyllobacteriaceae > Mesorhizobium > Mesorhizobium sp. M7D.F.Ca.US.004.03.1.1. The sequence goes on along the minus strand of NZ_RZQG01000691.1, from coordinate 1,338 downwards.
GGCGCTCGCCGACGAAGAAGGCGCGATCGACATTTTGATCAACAACGCGGCGCTTATCATCAACCGTCCCTTCGAGGACTTTTCACTTACCGAATATGAGGACCAGATCCGCGTGAATTCCTCGGCTGCCTTCGCGCTGGCGCGCGCCTGCGCTCCTGGCATGAAGAAGAAGGGCCACGGGAGGATCGTCAATTTCTGTTCGGTGACGCTGAACGGCCGCTGGGAGGGTTACGTGCCTTATGTAGCCTCGAAGGGCGCCATGCTGGGTCTCACGAAGTCGCTGGCGCGGGAATTGGGACCGCACGGCATTACCGTGAACGCAGTGTCGCCGGGCGCTGTCGTTTCCGAGGCGGAGGAGCGCGTTTTCGGGGAACGGCTCCAGGAATACAACGACTGGATTCTGACCAACCAGAGCTTGAAGCATCGCATCGAGCCGCGGCACGTCGCCGATCTCGTGCTGTTCATTGTTTCCCCGGCCTCGGACATGATCAGCGGCCAGAACATCAGCGTCGATGGTGGCTGGTAGAAGTGGCTTTCCGTCGATGACAAACAGTGATGCGGTCGAGCTTGCCGACGGGCGCGCAAGCCTAGTGGTGAGCCCTCGCCAGGGCGCCGCCATCCTGCGCTACGACGCGCTGCGCCCCGGCCGGGTGCCCACGCCTGTTATCAAGCCATCGACGGGCCTGCTGAAGTTCGGGTCCCAACTGTTGATTCCATGGTCGAACCGTATTTCCGGCGGGGGCTTCGAGTTCGAAGGGCGCTACCATGCGATCGAACCCAATGTCGAAGGCGAGCCGTTCCCGCTCCATGGCGACGGTTTTCAAAGGCCGTGGCGGCTGACACGACGAACCGGCACTGAAATGGAGCTGGTTTTGGAAAACGGTGCAATCGGGCCCTATCGCTACCATGCAAGTGTCCGCTACGCGCTGGAGGATGGCGCGCTGGCCGCGGCCCTGACCGTCGAGAACCGCGCCGCCATGTGCTTGCCCTACGGGCTCGGCTTCCATCCCTGGTTTCCGCGCAGCCCACACACCTCGCTCCAGGCATCGGCGACAAGGATCTGGCTGGAGGACGAACGCCATCTGCCGACGGCGGTTGTGCCGCTCGCCTCCCGCCCGGACTGGGATTTCTCGCAAGCTGTGCCCCTTCCCGACACCTGGGTCAACAATGCGTTTGAAGGCTGGGACGGCCGTGCGTCGATCGCCCAGCCGGATGACGCCATCATTGTCACGGTCGAGGCATCGTCGACGCTGAACGTCTTCGTCCTTTATTCGCCGGCACGAGATGCCGATTTCTTCTGTTTCGAACCGGTTTCACATGTCGTGGACGCCCATCACG
>NZ_RZQG01000690.1:0-3184 GCF_003998635.1 Mesorhizobium sp. M7D.F.Ca.US.004.03.1.1 | reverse complement strand
GTCCCTACGCGCCCGGCTATCGCATCCCCACCGACCTTTTACTTAAGGCCTATGCCTCGGGCGTCTTCCCGATGGCCGAAAGCGCCGGCGACCCGGAGGTGTTCTGGGTGCGCCCAGAGACGCGCGGCATCATTCCACTCGATGGTTTTCACGCGCCGAAAAGCCTGAAGAAAACGATCAAGAAGCACCCTTTCGACATCCGTTTCGATTTCGATTTCGAAGCCACGATCGACGGTTGCGCGGAAAAACGTGCGGAACGGCGGTCGACCTGGATCAACGCGCCGATCCGCGAAGCCTATGTCGAACTGCATCGGATAGGGCATTGCCATTCGGTCGAGGCGTGGCGCGAGGACCGGCTGGTCGGCGGTCTCTATGGCGTATCGCTTGGCCGGGTGTTTTTTGGCGAAAGCATGTTCGCCAGGGAGACGGACGCCTCCAAGACCTGCCTTTTCTATCTCGTCGAGCGGTTGAAGGCACGCGGCTTTGCTCTGCTTGATACGCAGTTTACCACCGAGCACCTCAAGCGCTTCGGCGCGATCGACGTGCCGCGCGGCAAATACGAGAAGATGCTGGCCGACGCACTGAAGGGCGAGGCCGTATTCTACCCCTGACGATTGAGCCCCTTATTTCCCGGCAGCGGCTTCCATCGGCGTATGCGCATGGAACATCATCTTCCAGCCATTGACGCGATGGACATAGCCGGTGCTGACCAGGGCCGCGTAGGGTTCGCCGTTCTCCCGCGTGGCATGCGCCTCGTAGGTCAGCATGACAATGTCGCTGCCCGGCTCGATGATACCCTTGAGGTCGATCTTCAGGTCCCGCCAACGGTTGGGCCTGGTTGCGGTCTTGGCGAGATCAGCATTGTCCATCGCCTTGGCCATCTGCGGAAATGCCACCAGGCATTCGGTGTCGGCATTGGCCGCATAGTAGGCCGCGTCGCCCGTCCAGAACCCCTTTTCGAGCTCCAGCAACTCTTTCTTGCCGGCGGTGATCCGCTTGCTGTCTGACATCGGAAAATCCTCCCTACGCATAAATGCACGGTCGTCAGGCCCAACGCATGGTGGCCAGGACGGTTCCGAAGGATCAGTTGGAGTCGGTCGTATCGGGTTCCGAAGCGTCCGGCTCAGCCACATCAGGCTCGGTCACGTCTGGAGTGGCTGCGGGCTTCGGTTTGGCTGCGGCAGGCTTGGGTGCCTCGGCTTTGGTTGCGTCGGCCTTGGCGCCGTCGGGCGCCGGCACATCCGACTTCTGCTTGCATTCCTTCAGCCAGACGTCATAGACGGCATGTTCGACGGCGTTGAGGCCGGGGCTTTCGGCAAACATCCAGCCGGTGAAGATGCGGCGGATCTTGCGGTCGAGCGTGATCTCGTCGACCTCGACGAAGGAATCCGTCTTCGGCTCCTCGGTCTGCGGCCGCGAATAGCAGACGCGCGGCGTCACCTGCAAAGCACCGAACTGTACGGTCTCGTCGATATAGACATCGAAGGTGATGATGCGGCCGGTGATCTTGTCGATGCCGGCAAACTCGGCGACGGGATTGGTGACCCGGTTCGCTCCCGCGGGCGGCGCCGGCGCCGGCGCGGCGGGTTCAGGCGAAGCCGCGAGGGCCGCGGTGCTGACGGCAAGGCCGGCGGCTACCATCAGGCCGCCCATCGATGTCAGGCTGAAAAAGCTCATATAGGGGTACCGGTGGTTCGCGCCCGGGTGATTCTGTCGATCGCCAAGGCTAGTCGCCGTTTTCTGATCAGCAAGCAGCTAAACACCAATTGTGGCGATAAAGGACCGGCTTGCACCTTGCGCCGTTACAAGTCGGGGCCGTTACGACCCGGGCGTCCAGGCGTCATAGTCGCCGGTGACCTGCGGGCGGTGCTGATTGGTCAGTACCGAACCCTTCGGACGATAGGCTGCCGGAGTGCCGGTCAGATTGGGCTGATGCGACTTCTGCCAGTCGCGCGGCTTGTAGTCTTCGCCGGACGGCGCGACGTCGACACGGTGATGTATCCAGCCGTGCCAGCCAGGCGGTATCGCTGAGGCTTCCGAATAGTTGCGGTAGATGACCCAGCGGCGCGTGCGGCCTTCCGAATCGATGCCGCCCTCATAATAGATGTTGCCCGTCTCGTCCTGGCCGACCCTCTTGCCATGCCGCCAGGTGTGCAGGCGCGTTCCCAGCGTCTGGCTGTTCCACCAGGTGAAAAACTGCGTAAGGAAAGTCTTCATCACAAAACCCTCGCGCCGACGGCGCCCGTTTCCTGCTTATGGCGTCAGGCCTTGCCGAAGGCAAGGCTTTTGCCACGTGGAGCGCGCAAATGGCTTGCCGGAAACCCGATACAAGCCTGTGATCTTTCCGGGCGACAGGATGGGCGCTTGCCAAGCCTTTGCGGTCTTTCTAAAGCTCTGCGCGCCCATGCGGGCATCCAGCCCGGCTTGAGGCCGAAGGAGGTGACGATTGGCCACGGAATTGCCGACCACCGATATCCGCATCAGCACTGAGGCGATTCGCCGCCGCAAGGCCGGCACGCCGATTGTCTGCCTGACCGCCTACACCTACCCCGTCGCCCGTCTGCTCGACGACCATGTCGACCTGCTTCTGGTCGGCGACAGTGTCGCCATGGTCCTGCATGGCCACAAGACGACGCTGGGCGCCTCGCTGGAGATGATGATCGCGCATGGCCAGGCGGTGATGCGCGGCTCGGCCAGGGCCTGCGTCGTCGTCGACCTGCCGGCTGGCACCTATGAGGCTTCGGCGACACAAGCCGTTGCCTCGGCGCGGCGGGTCATCGACGAAACCGGCTGCCAGGCGGTGAAGCTCGAAGGCGGCGTCGACATGACCAGCCAGATCGCGGCCATCGTCGCCGCTGGCATTCCGGTGATGGGACATATCGGCCTGCAGCCGCAATCGGTCGAGAAGGACGGCGGCTACAAGATCAAGGGCCGCACCGAGGAGGCTGTCGCGGCTTTGCTTCGCGATGCGCTTGCCGTCGAGAACGCCGGGGCTTTCTCGGTGGTCATCGAAGGCACGGTCGAGGCCGTCGCCGCCGATATCACCCGCCGCATCGCCATTCCAACCATCGGCATCGGCGCCAGCGGCGACTGCGACGGCCAGATCCTGGTCATCGACGACATGGTCGGGCTCACCGTCGACCGCGTGCCGAAATTCGTCAAGGAATATGCCGATCTGCGCAGC
>NZ_RZQG01000068.1:0-13368 GCF_003998635.1 Mesorhizobium sp. M7D.F.Ca.US.004.03.1.1 | reverse complement strand
ACAGTGCACTAATCTGGATTATCCTAGTTGGCATTACTCCCGATTGCAGCGTGGGTTCCCAACGACCTGCGCCAGTCTCGATCGGGGCGCCCGCCACTGCCGTGAATGGGACAGCGATTTTGCGTTTCGGTTATTCCGTGATGCTTGACGCCTGCGGCTTCGCCGCCGTCGGCAACTGCAATCTCTCGACCATTGAGACAAGCGCCATCGGCCTCGGGTCGCCCAGAACACTTTCCATATTCCATTCGTCTGAATTAGGGAGTATTAATATTATGTTGAGGGATAACTTGGGGCAGGGTGATCTATGCAACAAATTGGCACTAAGATTCTCGAGTGGGCGAATAACCGCGGCATCTCAATCAAACAACGCTCAAAAACGGTATGGACTACGGCAGGAAGCTATCGCGGCCGCAATTTTGAAGTTAAGGGCCGTTCGGCAACAATCGCGCTCGCGCTGTGGATGGAGGGCTCTCTGTATAAAGGGCCACGGGCTTGAGTCCGGTTTTCGCAGCGGTGCGCGGCCGAACCGATGTTCCGTCAAATTCTACCGGGTGGGAATGCGCTGCGCGAAGCTCTTGCGGTAACAGTTGATTCAACCATAGCTGGTAAGAGTTTAGTGGCGGCTCCGACGATGCTGGGTGGATGCTGACTGCCGGAGCCGCCTGCGCAGCCCGGTTGGGGCTAGACCGCGCCGTCCTATTCTGGGACAGCGCGGTCAACGATTCGTTAAAATTTTCCGAATCATTTAGTGCACTCTAATTGAATGACGCCGTTTACGGCGACCGGCTTTTGCCTCGCCGCCGAGCTGGTAATCCAATCAGCCTGAAACCAGCCTCGGCCCAAGCGGTTTGTGCTCAATTCGTCTAAAATGTTCCGGATTATTTTAGCGCATGCTGATTGAATCGCGGCTTGTGAGTCCAGTGCATGCGCTTGAAGTGCGTTCCGCATTTGACGCCGACCCTTGTCGAGCAACCGCCCGAAGGCGACGCGCTTAGATTCATGAGGTGAAATTCGATGGTATCGCTCACAGCTGATCATCAACGAGGACTGCACACGGATATACACGCGCAACGGCCGCGACTGGACGGCGAAGTATCGTGACCTGGTGAATGAAGCCAACGCTTCGGCGCGGAAAGCGCCATTATGGATGACGAGATCATCATCCTCAACGAGGTGGGCCTGTCCGATTTCGGCGAGTTGCGGCAGGGCGATCACCCGCCGGCAGCATGACCTCTATTTCGTGGCTTTCGACTCCACTTCAACGGCCACGACTTGCGCGACACGGCGCTGGGGGAGCGCCGCGAAATCCTGGCGAGCATGATCGAGCCTGGCGCCCGCATCCAGTTCAGCGAGGAGCCCGGCCGAGACGAAGCTCGTCAGCGGTCAGATGAAAGCAGAGGTCGACGCTGTCGGCAAAGCAGATCTCGACGTCTCAAGCGGAGACCGGGGCTAACGCATAACCGATGAAAGCTTGTGTCCCTCCCAGCGTGGAACGCTTTAACAAAATCGGACCTGCACCGCGTTCGTACGCTTCCGACATGGAACAGGCGCCGGTGGCTCGGAGTTGGGGCAGCGAAGGAACTTTTGCCAAATGGCTGACGAGCCCGTAGGCCGCCCGGACGCGACGGGCGGCCTTGTCAGCCGTTTGGTCAGAGAAGCCGGCATCACCGAAGCGCAAGCGCGCGAACTTATCAGCTTTCGTGGTCCCAACTGGTCATCGCTCTTGCGAGAGGCTACGATGGACGGCGTGCACCCGAACGGGAAGGTTCCGCCTTGCGTTCAAGTGATCGAGGCGTGCGGCGAATGGTTCGTCCGCATAGTTGGCTACGACGAAGAAATCACCCGTTCCTTTGATCTGGAAACATTCGCCCTGTCCTACGCGGAAGGCCAGCGGATACGGCTGGGTCTTGCCGAATTTAGGCGGCTGTAGGCACCGCCGCCTAGACGTGCGTTCTGACGCCCGGCGGTGGCAAGCCGCATGTATTGATGGGCTCATGCCGGCGCCAACGCTCGTCTTCTGGACTCTTTGTCGAAACAGTCGCATCCTCACTCGGGGAAGTGGGGCGTGGACAAGTATCGATACGACAACAGGTCTGATCAGTGGCGCAAGCGGCGTGGTGCGCAGCGGGCACGTGCGCGCTTGCTGGCAAGCGTCCCGAAGCGACTGGTCTTTTTGAATGGTGGCCGCGATTGCCGCCTTTGTCGCGCAGTTCATAGTGCAGCACAGCGAAGGCGCCCCCGCCCTGAACGTCTCCCATTGGATTGGACGATCGCCGGAAGCTATTGCCGATGCTGCCCCGCATCAAGCCGCGCACTTTCTATGACCTCGTCATGGAGGTCGCCATCGTACGCCCCGGTCCGATCCTGGGCGACATGGTCCACCCCTATTTGCGCCGCCGGGAGGGCAAGGAGCGGGTCGAGTTTCCGACACCCGAGCTCGAGCGCGTGCTCGGCAAAACCCTTGGCGTCCCCCTGTTCCAGGAACAGGCCATGCAGGTCGCCATGGTCTGCGCCGGTTTTTCAGCCGGCGAGGCCGACCAACTGCGGCGCGCCATGGCGACGTTCAAGCACACCGGCGGCGTCAGCAAGTTCCACGACAAGCTGATCGGCGGCATGATCGCCAATGGCTATACGCCTGAATTCGCGGCGACCACCTTCAAGCAGCTAGAGGGTTTCGGCAGCTACGGTTTTCCCGAGAGCCATGCCGCCAGCTTCGCGCTCATCGCATATGCCTCGAACTGGATGAAATGCCACCATCCCGACGTCTTCTGCTGCGCGCTGCTCAATTCGCAAGCGATGGGCTTTTACCTGCCGGCCCAAATCGTGCGCGACGCCCAAGCCCATGGCGTCGAGGTCCGACCCGTCTGTATCAATGCCAGCCGCTGGGACTGCGCGCTTGAACCGATTGGCGAGGAGGGACGCTTCGCCGTCCGCCTTGGTTTGCGCCTGGTCAAGGGACTGGCCAATGCCGACGCGGCCGCCATCGTAACGGCCAGGACCGACGATCCGTTCGCCTCGATCGACGATCTTTGGCAGCGTGCCGGCGTGCCGGCGGCCTCACTCGTGCAACTTGCCGAGGCCGATGCCTTCCGTCCCGGCCTCGGCTTGGCGCGACGCGGCGCGAAGCCTTGTGGGCGCTCAAGGGACTGCGCGATGAGCCCCTGCCGCTGTTTGCGGCCGCTTCGGCGCGTGAACGACAGACCGTCTCGGAAATTCACGAGCCTGCCGTGGCGCTACGGCCGATGACGAGCGGAAGGGAGGTTGTTGAGGACTATGGTCACGTTGGTCTCACCCTACGCAATCATCCGCTCTCGTTCCTGCCGACTGACCTTACCCGGCGTCGCATCGTCACCCGCACCGAGGCGATGCAGGCCCGCGACGGTCGCTGGCTGGAGGCGGAGGGCTTGGTTCTCGTCCGCCAGCGACCCGGCTCGGCCAAGGGCGTGATGTTTCTGACCATGGAGGACGAAACCGGCGCGGCCAATGTCGTGGTCTGGGTCAAAGTGTTCGAGAAGTTCCGCCGGGTGCTGCTCTCCTCCTCGATGTCGCTGTCCGGGGCAAGATTCAGCGTGAGGGCAACGTGGTGCACCTCGTCGCCCATCAACTCACCGACCTCTCGGGTGAACTCGCCAGTGTCGGCAACCGAGAAGCGCCCTTTCCACTCCCGCATGGGCGATGCGATGAAACCCATCATGGCGGCCCCGGTCTCGATCCCCGCAGCCTGCCGAAAGGATTCTTTACGTCCGGTTGAAGGTGGTGAATCGCACAACCGGGATGAGTTTTCGTCTGCCGATAACGCAAGCCGAACTCGCCGACGTGTTGGGGCTGTCGGTCGTTCATATGAATCGCATCGTGGGCGAACTTCGTAAGCTCGGCGCCATCACCTGGGCTGATCAGTCATTGACGATTGTGGAGTGGGATCGCCTGCAGGAGATCGCGGAATTCGATCCGACCTACCTCAGTATGGTGCGAGAGCCGCGCTAGCAGGCGCCATTCAACTCGGCAACGGAACCGTCGCACTTATTGCACGTTGCAGCCCTGATACGAGCTGAACCGACGGGCGCCCGTGTACACACCTTGCAGGATATTTACTATGCCGAGCAGCAGATCGAAAAGTCACTGCCCAAAATGATCGAAAAGGCGACCGATCCCGACCTGAGAGCTGGCTTTGAAGAGCACCTCGAACAAACCAGGGAGCATATCGCCCGTCTCGAACAGGTCTTTGAAATTCACGGCGAAGCGGTGAAGGGCGTTGATTGCCCGGCCATCAACGGCATCCTTGAGGAAGCCGACGACGTGAGCGGCGACGTCGATGACCAGCAGGTGCTGGATGCCGCGTTGATTGCATCGGCGCAAGCGGTCGAACACTACGAGATGACCCGCTACGGAAAGCTGATCGCCTGGGCCAAGGAATTGGGACATGAAGACTCTGCCAGCATATTGGCGGAGACGCTTGAGGAAGAGCGGGCGACGGACCAGAAACTGACCGAAATGGCCGAAAGCGGTGTCAACCGCCAAGCAGCATGAATCCAGGCGCGGCGGCGGATCGCCGTTCCCTGGCGCCGCGCTTTTTTCTAGGCAGGTCAATAGCTCCGGCCGGCAAGATTACCAGGATGGATCAGCGGTGATGTGCCGTGGCGGATGTATGTGGTGCCGGGCGTTCGGCGACCCGGTACTGGTTGTCGCGATGTGCTGCAACCAACTCGTAGGTCCCGGTAAGTCCGTCGATCACAAGGTCGAGGAATGCGTTGCAGGCGGCAACCCAGTCCAAACCATCACGCACCGCGAGCGAGAAAGTCTTGCCCGCGCAATAGCTGGCAAACAAGACAACTGGGGAGCCGCCTCCGGTGTCAGCTACGCTCAGCTCAACCCATGCATTCGGCGATCCTGGCTGCTGGGGTGCAGCCCTGGCTGGAAGTCGCCGGCGGCTGCAACATCCTCCCAGGATCGATAGCCGCCGCTCGAATCCTCGGAGCCGGATCGTGGGCGATTTGCCCAACCTCTTTCGCGGCGCACGCCACCAGCCCGTCTGGGGAAGTACGGGATGGCCGAACGATTGCTTATTCACCAAGGCCGAAATGGCATCAGCCATAATAGTTCTGCGCGGAGGGTCTCCCCTCACATCGAACACCCCGCATTCGTAGTACCCATCCTCGCGCATCATCATGGAATTCCAATCCACGGCGCCGAACAGCGACCAAGCAGTGACGGCCCGTACGTCAATGCCCTCAGCCGCGCATTCGACTGCAGCTTCCCATCCCTCCATGAACCAGCGCAGCTGTTCCTCACGGGTGCAGGCGTTGTGCACTTCTCCGATCGCCACCGGCAGGGCGTAGCGGCCCCACACCTCGCGCAGGCGTGAGGCAAATCCGAGTTCGCACTCTGGCACGCCGGTGCGGATAGCCGCAATGTCGACATACGGCTCGATGCCGTTGCCACCGATAGGTTCTCGAGGGTGCCGTTCGACGCGATGATCGAGGAACCTGTCGCTGGTGAGGTAATAATCAACGCCGATTAGGTCCGGAGGGCAGGGCGCGGCCGCCAACTCGGCCAGATGGTTGGGATCGACACCAGCGTCGAGGAGGCGCTCATGGAACGGATGGCGCGGACCGACATGTCCACAAAGCAAATCCAGCGATAACCATCGCCGGCCATTTTCGTACTCAGCCTGGTATGCCAGCTTTGGCGTCGCAAAAATCTTTCCGAAATCTTCGGTCTGCAGAAGGCGAGCATCGGGGATGACCTTTCGAATAGCCAGCATTGTCATGGTTATCGCACGGCACTGGGCAACAAGAAGCCGCAGGCAACTTGGTTCGTCCGCGCGGTGCGGATGCCAAAACCCATAAAGGCCGCTCAGACGGGCGGTTGCCATCGGTTCGTTGATCGGCGTGAAAGTCTTTACCCAAGGATACCGAAGAGCAAGCCGCCCGCCAAACGCCGCGAGGCGTTTCGCAAAATCTGGCGCGAGAATGGACGTCCAGGATGGCCCGCTCCCGTGGTGGACAAGGGCTGCGATTGGACTGATGCCGAGACGGCGCATCCTTTGAAATCGCTCGTCGTGCCAGCTCCAGTCATCCCGCCCCTCCACTACCTCGACGTGTTCCCACAACGCAGGATATCGAAGCGTTTTGATGCCAAGGGAAGCGACGAGGTCTAAATCCTCGATCCGTTTTGAATGACCGGTTTCGGCGAGCTGATCGCGGATTACGTCACCGACACGAACCACACTGCATTCAATACCGCCCCAAATTTCCACAATGACTACCCCGCCGCGCCCTTGGCAAGGGATAGTTCCCGCGCGCCCGTCTTCTGAATGCGATTGAACGCGGCCAGCGCCTGACCGATCACCTGGTCCATGTTGTAGTACCGGTAGGTTGCCAGCCGACCGACGAAAATCGCATCGGTTTGCTGGGCAGCGAGCGCCTCATACCGCTTGTAAAGCACTTCGTTCTCCGCCCGGGGCACCGGATAGTAAGGATCACCGTCATCCGTCGGATATTCGTAGGTCAGGCTGGTTTGAGGATGCTGCTGTCCCGTCATATGCTTGTATTCCGTGATCCTGGTGAAGGCCTCGGTCTGCGGGTAGTTGACGACGGCGACCGGCTGGAACCGTGGCGTGTCGAGTGTGATGTGCTCAAAACGCAACGATCGGTACGGCAATTTCCCCAGTCTGAAGTCGAAAAATTCATCGATTGGACCGGTATAGATGAGGCGGCGATAGGGGATGACCTCTCGAACCTCGCGATAGTCCGTTTGCAGCATCACCTTGATATTGGGATGGGCCAGCATCCGTTGAAACATGCGTGTGTAGCCGCCCGCCGGCATGCTCTGGAACGTGTCGGCGAAATACCTGTCGTCGCGATTGGTTCGTGTCGGCACGCGCGCCGTCACTGACTTGCTCAGCTGCGAGGGGTCGACCCCCCACTGTTTACGCGTGTAGCCTTGGAAGAACTTCTCGTAGAGCTCCCGCCCCACCGTGCCCACGACCACGTCCTCGGCGGTGCGGATCTCTTCCACGCTCTCTCTGCGTTCGGCCAGAAACCGCTCCATCTGGTCGGAGGTCAGGTCGAGGCCATAGAGGCGATTGATCGTGTCCAGGTTGATCGGGATTGGCAAAAGCTGACCATCTACCTTGGCCAGCACACGGTGCTCATAGGGACGCCACGCCGTGAACTGGGACAGGTAGGCGACAATGGCTCCAGCATTGGTGTGGAAAATGTGCGGCCCATACCGATGCACAAGAATACCGGCTTCATCGTACCAATCGAAAGCGTTGCCGCCGATGTGACTGCGACGGTCCACGACCAGCACTGTCTCTCCGCGCTGACTGGCTAGGCGCTCTGCCAAAACGCTTCCGGCAAAGCCTGCGCCGACGACAAGCCAATCAAACATGGTCGACCAAGCTCCTGAATCCCTGATGACGCAAAACCTTCGCGGGCTTGAGCAAATCGTGCATTGCGCTCCAGGTCGTGTCCCAAGACATTCCTGAGAGGAAGGCGTCGACCCTGGCCATTTCACAGCCCTTGCGCAGAGCGGCATCGAGGGCGGCTGGCATCGAGCCTGCGTCAGCAATGTCGACCAATCCGCGACGGCCGTACGTCTGCACCACATCGACGATTGCAGTCGATACCACGGGCAATCCGCCAGCTAAGAACTCAGGCGTCTTCGTCGGGCTGATATAACGGGTTGCATCATTCAAGGCGAAAGGCATCCACCCTACGTCCCAACCGGCCATGTATCCGGGCAATTCGGCATACCGCTTGGCGCCCAACCAATGAATGTTTGGGCCGGTGGGCAGGGTGGCCGGGTCGATCTTGACCACTGGGCCGATCGTGACGAACTGGACCGTGGGCATCGCTGCAGCGGTTCGAGCCATCAGGTCGATATCGAACCGCTCGTCGATGACTCCGAAGAAGCCTACGCGGGGATGCGCTATGCTCTGCTGGTCTGCGGGGTCTGCCTGAGGCCGGCGCGCCTGATGGAAGTGTGCCGTGTCGATGCTGCTTGGAAACGCATGGACGGAGGAATGGCGGCTGCGCTTGGACTCATAAAGGCTCATTCCCCCCGTGAACACGACGTCGGCCTTGCCAAAGAGCTGCTCTTCCAGTCGCTCGAGTTCGGGAGGCGCGTTTTTGAAGGCAGAAAGTTCGTCCATGCAGTCATAGACGCAGACATCCTCCTGCAGCGCTTTCGTGAACTTCAGGGCCATGGGTGTGTAGTACCAGGTCACCAACTGGTCGTGCTCGATTCCCGCGACCAGATCTTCAAGCAGAATGGCGATGGCTCTGTCGACTTCACTTCCGGACGGACAGTGCGGGAGTACCGGCGTCACAATTTCCAGGCCTGGGGCAACCGTCTTGCGGCGCAGGACGGGGATGGAGCCGGTCTCAAACACCGGTTCCTCGAAGAACACAACGGCGTAATCGGCGGCGGCGCGCGTCATCAAATGCTGCGGGCGTTGAAAAACAAAGTCCCACCGCAGGTGGGAAAAACATATCAGGAGTGGGTTATCAAAAGGCACGAGCAAGGGGTTGGATACAGTCTGATCCATTGCAACAATCCGCATTAGGGTTTGCTTATGGTGGATCAAGCTCCGTTTGCAGATCGGGTTCCACGGCAGCGCGGAATTTTGTCTTTCTTAGCCGGACATCAAAGGCGCCACGATTTCTCGTTATGGCTGGAACGGGCATCGCCTCCGTAAGTTGTCGGCGGGGAGGCGCCAATGATTGTCGATGCACACCTTCATACGTCGGGCCGCGAGACAACGGCGGATGTGCTGCAGTCACTTGACGATGCGGGCGTGGATATCGCGTTCCTGCTCGCGCCGTTCCTGACACCGCCCTATTCGCTTGTTGACCGAGAGTCGTTACGCGCTGGCAACCGCTACCTTTCCCACCTGGTCAAAGGCCACTCGGATCGGCTCGTCGGGTTCGCGGTTGTCAATCCGCTCCATCCGCAATCAGCCGACGATCTTGAGGAGGCAGCCGGGCTTCCCGGTATTCGCGCTCTGAAGATGGTGCCGACCGGATGGTATCCATATGATGATTGCGCTCATCGCGTGTACGCGGTCGCCGCAAGGCTCGACCTCCCTATCTTGTTTCACAGTGGAATTTTTATTGACGGCCGGTCTGGGCGGTTCTGCCGGCCGTCCTTCTACGAGGCTGTTCGCGATCATCCCGGCCTGCGCGTCACCTTGGCTCACCTTGGGTGGCCATGGTGTGACGAAGCCAACGCGGTTGGTGTCATCGATCGGATCAATGGTGTCGACCCAGCCGAAAGCCAGTTTCGCTTCGACCTGTCGTTCGGGCCACCTCCCATCTACCGCGACGAGGTTTTTCGCAAGGCAATCGACGTGATCGGCCCACGCTCGCTGCAATTCGGCAGCGACCGCTTCTTGCCGTGCAGCGGGGCTCATATTCGCGCTGCGTTAGACGAGGTCGGGGCAATTCTCGATCAGCTCGACGTCGAAGGCGATGACCGAAATGCGATTATGTCGGGGACTGCAATGGATTGGCTCAGGCTACGCCGGCCGCAAGGAGGAAAGTGATGGCCCGGACCCCGCGTGTGCTGCCAGGAGGCCAGACTGATGAGCGCACGCATGTCCTTGAGGTCTTGGGCAACGCCATTGTCGGCGGCATGGAAAATTACGTGCGCAATCTGGCCGCGAACCTGCCATCGAACGAGTTCAGGGTTTCGCTCCTGTGCCCCTATGAAAGCCCTTATACCGCATTGCTGCGGGCCGAAGGCAGAGACGTCTATATTGCGCCGCTGCGTGACGATCCACCTTGGAAGACAATCGAACTAATCTGCACGCTCGTGCGTGAAACCGGTGTCGATCTGCTCCACGCTCACCTGATGAACGCGCATACCGCGGCGGCAATGGCCGGCCGATTGAGCGGGACGCCGACCGTTGCCACGTTGCATGGCATGAGCTTGCATCCGCAGGAAATCAGTGTGGCGCGCACAACCGGGAGCCACACCATAGTGGTGTGCCGCGAAGCCTGGTCCCAGGCACTTGCGGTAGGGTTGGCGCCTGAGCTTGTAAGCCTCGTTCCCAATGGGGTTGATCTCGCAGTGTATCATCCCGAGTCGGCTGAGAGTTCGGAATTCCGTCAAACGATCAACGTCGGCCCTGCCGATATGTTGGTTGGGTTCGTTGGCAGGCTGGCCTGGGAAAAAGGCCCCGACAAATTCCTCAAAGCAGCCGAATTCATACTGCAAAGGCGCCCCGAGGTACATTTCGCAATGGTTGGCACCGGATCAATGGAAAAGGATCTCACCGCCACCGTTCGGTGCGCGGGACTGGAGTCGCGCATCCATATGGTTGGGCTTGCGCGCGAACCACATCGGATTTATCCGGCGCTGGATTTGCTGTTGCATACGTCGCGCGCTGACGCGATGCCGCTTACCATTCTGGAGGCCATGGCATCTGGCGTGCCGGTCGTGGCGATAGGCGTCGGTGGCGTACCGGAAATCGTCGCGACCGGCGAAACCGGAATTCTTATAGGAACCACGGAATGGCCCGGCATCGTGTCGGAATATCCCGGCGACTGGGAGGGCGTGGCCCTGGCGGCAATCTCGCTGTTATCCAATCCCGCTAGGCTAAAATCGATGGCTGGCGCGAGCGTGAGGCGGGCGCAGGCCAGCTTCGATATCCGCCAGTCGGCGACCCTGACGAGTCATATTTTCCGGCAGTTGCTAGGATCTCGTCCCGACAAGGCCCGCCTCCACTCCGTTCCCTGAACTCAAGGTAACACGAGCACAGCAGGATCAGGATTTAGTGGCCCTGACCCCGGTAATGACAGGGTAAAGGGGATCAACAACGTCGAGGCTTGCGCGGTCAATCTCCTCGAAAGCGAGACCCTGCAGAAAGGCTGTGGCGGCCAGAACATTGCCGAATTGCTGTACCTCCACACCGGCTGAGCCAAATCTTTCTTCGAACAGGCGTCGTGCAGCACTCTGGGTCATGGCCCAGAACCACTTTTCTGGCCCGTCACGCGCGTCGATGGAAGTGATGCCTGGAACCGTCGCCAGCACAACGCCTCCTGGTGCCAGGGCGCGATGGATCGTACCAAGTGCACCCCGCACGTCGTAGATCATGTGCAGCGTCTGGGTCACAATGATGCAGTCAAGGCGCCCGCCCTCCACGGCATTCTCGTTCTGGAGATCGATGCGTATCGTGGCCCGAGGATTGGCACTTTCTGGTGAGTCGATAATGTCGGAAGTCACAACTCGTGCCAAACCAAAACGGAGCGTGTAGACATTGTCGCCGATCTCCGCGACGCGTCCTCGAATGTCCCCCGCATGGCGCTGTAGGAAACTCTCGATGTAGTAACGGTCTAGTGGCGTGCCGCGATCGCCGCCAAATTTACGGCTTAGAGGCTCGACATCGCCAAGGTCTCCAAAGACCACCGTACCGGGCGCCGGGATATCTCGCATGTGTGATCAAACCGTCGGGGCGTAGCGCAGCAAGGATCTTACCGGGTCACGCCGGAGTGGCCCACCCGACCTGGAGGCAGATCGCTGGCAAAGCGGTGAGGCATTTCCTCGGATTCCTTCTGGATCAGCCATCAGCTTTCTTCCTCGCTGCCGTCGCGTTTTGACCGCTGGGAGATGTAGTCTTTGCGTCCTTTGAGTGAGCTGCCAAAGCGGGACCAGCGCCGGTCGCCTTACGCATGTCGCCACTGCGCTTTTCTGGCTGTTCTTTTTTGCCCAAGAGGCCTGAAAAATACTTGCCGAAAAACCCCATCATTTCCTCCTCGTTTAAGCATTTCAGATATGCCTAATACGAATTTTCCGGGAGATGATTTGTTCCCTCCGGGAGCACTTCGAGGCTTGATGTCGTTCAAATCCAGCAGGGTCGCGCGATGCGTCGCTTTATGGTGGACTTCGATTTGCGACCGAGGCTGTGGAACGTCCGTAGCCGATCGACGTTGCCGATGATCTCCACTTGAGGACACTTCGGTATGGTGATGTTCGCCGAGACCAAGGCTCAACAGATAGCTGAAGACGTATTGCTTTCGACTGAAGAAAAGACCGTGCAGTTGTGCGAATTGGACACTCGTCTCGACGCGTCAAGGTCGGTCTGTAACAACGCGCCTTGGTGGCAGCTTGTTGTCTTAGATGCGCTGCGGAAAGTTCACCGCATGGGTAGGCCCGATGTCCAATAAAGCGAATTGCCTGGGCAAACCGGTATCTGCGGTTCAATAGATGGCGATCGACTGTCATTGGTCAACAACCGTTGCATAAAGCCGGCCGGCTTAAGTCTTGACGTTTGCCGCAATGCGCGCGAATTTTGTGATCGTCGATCCACCTTGGCGATCGAGGAACGGGCAATGCAGGGCCGAAGGTCACACGAGCGGACGGGGCAATACGGCGCAGATGAATTCGCATCGAAGCACGGCTTGTCCGAGAAGTCGGCGACGATCATCCTCAATCTTTATGGACCATCCAGGCCGGCATGCGATGCCGCTGCGGTGGCTTTCAAAGAGGCGGTCGCACAGCGGCAAGCCGGCCGGTTGATAAACCTCCTCAACATCGACTAGGGCGCGCGGATCCCTGCGGATCATATGCCTCGATGTGCGGACGAGAACGTGACGACGATATGCGGGGTCGGTGGCCCGACTTAAGCCTCAATGTGCAGCGGGTTGTGACGGCTGCACCCCTTGCTGGTCACCGCCTGTGCTGGACTGCGGCGTTGGATTCTTGTCCACCTTGGGATTTTGATCGATCGGCTGGCTGTTAACACTGTCAGACTGAGTTTGAACGGGATCAGTCGAGGCCGGGTTTGGGTTGGTGCCCGCAGGCGCCTGGCTGTCTTGCTGGTCTGTCGACGGTCCTTTGATGACTACGCCATAGATTTCGGCGACACCCCAGGCGGCAATGGCCAGTAGCAGCGCGGCTATGAGCACAACAAGGACCGGCCTGCCAAGAGGGCCTTGTCGAGCTTGATTTTCGGGAACGTTGTTCCTCATAGGACACCTTGGGAAAGAGGGCCGGCCCGCGCCTGGCCTCAAACGCGGACAAAGACGGGGGACATCTTGGTCAGCGGACCGTTTAGAACGTGCTGCCTCTGCTTAACCTTGAACGGTCCCAAAGTTTCCGGCCGTCGAGAGGGTAGATCTCAAACGAGCAATGAAGCATTGATTTCTGCGTTGCCGCAGTCGCTTGGAGCAGTGGAGGATGAAGCGCTCATAAACGAGCAAATTATGCCTACACTTTGGAAAGAGCCAAGTCTTGGCCTGCGCTGAGCCTCAACTCTCTCAGCCGGGCGGTCTTGGCATCTCTGGCCTGGCGTTCGGCGTCGATCAGCTTGCGCGCCTCGCGATCGGCTCGTTCAAATTTTTCCTTGTCGATTCGACGTTTTGC
>NZ_RZQG01000689.1:0-3257 GCF_003998635.1 Mesorhizobium sp. M7D.F.Ca.US.004.03.1.1 | reverse complement strand
CCTCGCCGACCGCGTGATAGCGCGCGCCCGGCTGCCGCTTTTCCACGGCGAGCCGGTAAAGGCGCGCCGCGTCCGAGAGATGCCCCGCCGAAAAGCGATTGCGGCCCTCGCCGACATAGGCCGAGACGCCTTTTTCACGCGCGATCCCGATAAGCGGCGAGATGAGGCCCTGCTTGACCGGGTTGTGGACCTGCGGCAGCCGCACCACCGACACGTTGACGCCTGCGTCCAGCAAGGCATTGCCGGCCATCTCGGAGGCGATGCGCGGATTGGGATGGCTGGCGTTGAAGACATCCTCTATCGCCAACTGGCCATGTCCGGGGCTGCCCATGCCGACGCCGGAGGTGATCACCAGCGGCCGGTCGGAGCCGGCCAGTGCGGCGCCGAGTGCCGCGATGACGCGCTTGTCCTTTTCGCAATTCTCGACAAACCGCGAAAAGTCGTGGTCGAATGCCGTGTGGATCACGGCCTCCGCCTTGGCCGCGCCGTCTCGCAGCCCCTCGGGATCTTCGAGGGTCCCGCGATACACCTCGGCACCAGCGGCGGCCAGCGCCTCGGCGCCAGCGTCGGAGCGGGTAACACCGACGACCTGATGGTCCGCCTTGATGAGTTCGAGAACCAGCGCCGAACCGATGAAACCGGTCGCGCCGGTGAGAAAGATACGCATGCAAAATCTCCTGCACAGTTGCCTGCGTAATATTGCTGGTCTATTATTCTATTAAAGTAGTGATCTTATCATGGTATAATGGCTAACAGGATGCCCTCCAATTCCGCCGGCTCACTGGCAGCGTTCCTGAAAGACCGGCGCACCCGGCTTGATCCGGCGTCCTTTGGCTTCTCGGGGCGCCGACGCACGCCGGGACTGCGCCGGGAAGAGGTCGCCCAGCGCGCCAACATCAGCCCGACCTGGTATACATGGCTGGAACAGGGCCGAGGCGGCGCGCCCTCCGCCGATGTCCTCAACCGCATCGCCAAGGGCCTGCTGCTGACCGAGGCGGAACGCGAACATCTTTTCATGCTCGGGCTGGGGCGCCCGCCCGAGGTCCGCTACAGGGGCGTCGAGGGCGTCAGCCCCCGGCTTCAACGCCTCATCGACACGCTCGATGCCAGCCCCGCCATAGTCAGGACCGCCACCTGGGATGTCGTTGCCTGGAACCGCGCCGCGCAGGTGGTGATGACCGACTACAGCACCCTACCCGAAGGCGAGCGCAACATCCTGCGCTTCATGTTCCTCAGTCCCCATATCCGCGCTAGGCAGCACGATTGGCAAAACCTGGCCCGTTTCGTGGTGGGCGCGTTCCGTGCCGATGCGGCGCGCGCCGGCGCGGTCTCCGAGGTCGCCCAGCTCGTCGATGAGCTTTGCAGCGCCAGCCCCGAGTTTGCCGCCCTCTGGCGGGCAAACGACGTGCTCAGCCACGGCGACGGGACAAAGCGCCTGAAGCACCCGGAACTCGGCGATATCGAGCTGGAATATTCGGGGTTCGCGGTCGACGGCCGGCCGGATTTGAGCCTGACCGTCTACAATCCGGTCGACAGCGCGGTGGCCGACCGCATCCGCGCGCTGGCCCTCGCCCGACACCCCAAAGAGTAGAGGCAGGACGCCCCATCCGCTGCGATGACGCCCGCCCTCAAGCGCGCTCGCAGACCGCCTTCAGGATCTGCAAGGTCGGACCCCAGTAGAGATTGGCATGCGGACGGATCGCCGGTTCGGCGAAGTCGCTGAGCGTCAGCGTCAGCAGCGTTCCCCCATCCGCCGGCGCCAGATCGAAGCTGACCACCGTGTGGTTCTCGGGCACGTCCGCCAGCCGATCTGCCGACAGCGTGCTCCAGTAGCTGTACTCGAAGCTCTTTTCCGACTCAAAAGCGCGGATGGTGCCATGGTTCTCGAACGGCATTCCGTGCAGCAGTCCGCGCATCACGATCGCGCTGCCGGCATGCCCTTGCAGGCTAACGGTCAACTCCTCGTCGGACATCCATTGCGGGATCATTTCTGGCGTCGTCAGTATCCGCCAGACCTTGGCCGGCTCGGCACCAATGACAACGGTCTTGATGATCGGCGCGGGAGACTCACTCATGCTGCGCATTCACGCGGCTAACGCCGATCTGGCTGCGGCAGGCGGCCCTCGAACAGCGCACTCTGGTCGCGGATGCGTGCCGCCATGTGTTCGCGAAACACCCTAATGCGCTTGGTGCGCCGCAGGTCTGGATGGTAGAGCAGCCAGAGCCCGAGATCGTGGATCGGGTCCGGCTGGCGAAAGCGCGCCAGCTCCTCGGCGCTGTCGCCCATGAAGCATGGCAGATAGGCCAGGCCGAGCCCTTGTTTCAGGGCGGCGAGCGTCAGCAGCGTGTCATCGACGAAGAAACTGTGCCGGTGATCCGGGCATGCCGCATGGGTCCAGGATTGATGGAAGGCGCAACATTCCACGCCGATCCAGAGCGGCGTGGCACCGCTGGCGCGCAGGCCCTCCAGGTAGCGCCTTTCTCCGTAAACGGCCGACGCCACATTGGTGAGCCGCGTGCCGACCAATGTGTCCAGCGGCGTGTTGGTCAGCCGGATGGCGATGTCGGCATGACGTTCGGCCAGGCTGACATATTTGTTGGAGACCTGCACATGCAGCCGGATATCCGGATAGGCCTCGCTGAAGTCAGCGAAGATCGGCATCAGCACGGATGAAGCCATGTTGTTGATCGCCGATACTCTTAGTTCCCCGGCGACACGGTCTTCCTGACCGCCGAGCGCGCCCTCGATCTCGAGCACTTCGAGCTCCATCTTGCCGGCTGCCATCCTCAACTCGTCGCCGGCCGGGGTCAGCTCATATCCGGATTTCTTGCGCTCGATCAGCCGCGTGCCAAGCTGCGTCTCCAGCAGCCGGATGCGGCGCGACACGGTGGAGTGCTGGATGTTCATGCGTTTTGCGGCGCCGCTGATCGAGCCGTCGCGCGCGACGGCCAGGAAGATCCGCAAGTCATCCCAATGCATCCTGGACCCCGATCCGTGCAATTTTGCAAAATGGGCGTCGAGATTTCGAGAATGGCACCAGAACTACGCGATCAATACGGTTTCCGGCAAGGCAATAGTGCCTTTCAGGAGGAAGCCATGACCATACAGCAACCGGTTTTCGATCCGGTCAAGTTCAAGGACACCACCCGAAAGCAATGGGACAGCGCCGCCGAAGCCTGGAACCGCTGGGGTTCGCTTTTGACCCGCTGGCTGGGGCCTGCCACCGAACTGATGCTTGATATGACCGATATCGGCA
>NZ_RZQG01000688.1:0-3259 GCF_003998635.1 Mesorhizobium sp. M7D.F.Ca.US.004.03.1.1 | reverse complement strand
TTCAAATTGTGCTAATGAGCGGCAAATCCAAGGACAACCGCGATGATCGATACCAAAACCCTCACCCAGCTCGGCGCCCACGTCGAGACGCCACAGAGCCCCGAACAAGCGGTCCTGGAGACCGTGCCGTACACACGCGGCGACGGGCCGCCGGCGATCGTGCGCTTCACCTGCCCGGAATTCACCTCGCTGTGCCCGGTGACCGGGCAGCCGGATTTCGCCCATATCGTCATCGACTACGCACCCGATACGCTGCTGGTGGAATCGAAGTCGCTCAAGCTGTTCATGACTTCGTTCCGCAACCACGGCGCCTTTCATGAGGACTGCACGGTGATGATCGGCCGCCGCATTGTGGCGGCAACCAAGCCGCTCTGGTTGCGCATAGGCGGCTATTGGTATCCGCGTGGCGGCATTCCGATCGACGTGTTCTGGCAGACAGGCGCGCCACCGGAAGGCAGTTGGCTGCCCGACACCGGGGTGGCGCCCTATCGCGGGCGCGGCTAGCTCGGCCATCATTCGCACTGATATTGGCTGAGTGCCCATTCGCCGGTCACCGACAACAGGTCCGTGATCTTCCAGTCGCCGTCGACCTTCTTGAATTTCCATTCCAGCCGGTGCGGGTTGCCCGACACGACGAAGGCGACGATGACCTTGGCCTGGTCGCCGTTGATCGCCTCGAGCGTCTTCAGGCTCTTGTCGATCTCAGCCTTGTCAAAATCCGCATTGTCGAGCGCCATGTTGGGGTCGAGGCACTCGCCCTGCCCGGACTTGCGCAAGGCGTCGCTCTTGTCGAGCACGGTTTTCGCCGGATCGATGAAATGGCTGCGCTCTGACGGATCGATCTCCAGCCCGACCTGATCGTAAAACGGCCGCACCACCGCCGTCGGCGAACCCGGCTGGATCGGTGCGGCCGGTGCGGCTTCGGCTGGCGACCATCCAACCGGCGGCGTTGCCGGTTCCACCCCGGCTCCGGGCGCATTTGCAGGCGGCGCCCCGCTGTCGCCCGGCGCAGCGTCGGCCGGGGCGTTTGCCGGCGGCGCACCCAACAGACCTTGGGCGTCGGCACCGCTCAGACCCACCGCCAGCAGGCACATGGTCGACAGTGCCAGGAACAAGCGACGGGCCATCGCATCACTCCGGTGTCTGGCCGGCCATGCATTCCAGCGCGCTGAGCTTCCAGTCGCTGGTCTTGGAGGCGATGTCCGATATCTTCCATTTGCCGTCGATCTTCCTGAGCGACCAGACCATTTCACGTTTGGAATCGTCGCCTTCCGAAAACAGGCTGAAGGACGCTGTAACCTCTGCGTTGTCGCCATCCAGCTTCTCAGACAGTTTCAGCGTTTTCGAGACGGTCTTCTGATCGAAATCCTGGGCGTCGAGACCAGGATCGAAGTCGATGCAGGCAACCTGGTCCGGGTTCTTTTTCGTTGCCTGGTCGTTCAGGTCGAACAGTTTCGTCACCGGCTCGGTGAATCGATCCCGATATTGTTCGTCGGCCTCGAACTTGACCGCCGGAACATAGAAGAACTTCACGGCGTTGGACGCCGGTCCGGCGACGGCGGCCGCCGGCAAGACTATCGAAAGGGCGGCAGCGAGCACTGTCAGTCTCATGCAGAATCTCCGGCTTTTGATGGCTTGAGCCCATCAGTACCACGTATCCTGCATACCGGCTTTTTTGCGGCTCATGAAGTCCTGCAGCGCCAGCCCAAGGCGCGCCACCTGACGTTCTGGAAGTTCGCAAAAGCACTTCCGCGGTTAACTGCCGACGATACCAGCCAGCTACAATTGCCACAGACATCACGGATCCTCAGCCTCCGAAAGCCGTGACAGGCCCCTTGAGCCGGGAGCGCTCAGGTTTGACACCAAGCCCTGGCATCTGCGGGACGCGTATATGCCCGTTTTCGATAACGACGGGATTTACGGGGTCGATATGCCCTTCGATGTATTCCTGTGCGATCCAGGCGCCCTCGAAACGTCTCGGCTCGACGGTAGCTGCGAGATGCACGCATGCCGCGGCGATGACGTCCCCGCCCCAGGCATCGTCGCAGCTGTGCGGAAGAGATCGTATCGCACACAGGTCGCGGACCGTGACCATCTTGGTGAGGCCGCCAAGGCGGGTGACCTTCAATCCGAATCCGTCCGCGATACCTGAAGAAACTGCCCGTAGGACGGCATTCAAATCCTCGGCACTCTCATCGAGGTAGACCGGATGGGTAACGCGTCCCTTGAGGCTCGCAACTTCCTCCATGGTGTTGCAAGGTTGTTCGAACACAAACGGGATTGTCGGGCAAAGCCGGTCGATGTGCAGCGCCGCCGCGGCGGTGAGGCCACGATTGGCGTCGACGGCTATCCGGGCCGTGAAGCCAACCGCTTCCCATACCTTGTGCACGGTGGCGACGTCTTGCTCGAGATCCCGTCCGCCTATCTTGATCTGAAGCCGTGGGTAACCGGCCTTGACCTTGTCGACGGCAATGCGCGCCGTCTCGTCCGGTGCACCGACAATGGTCGAGTAGTAGGACGGCACACGATCGGTGAGCGCACCGCCCAGAAGTGTTGAAACCGGAACGCCCAGCCGCTGGCCGGCGAGGTCGAGGAGAGCTATATCCAGGGCCGCCTTGGCATAGTTGTGGCCGTTCAACCGCTCGTCCATTCTTTTCGCCAGGTGACGCATGGACGTAGTGTCCTCGCCGACGAGCCCAGGCGCTATTTCGGCAATTGCCGCTCTCGCACCCAGAGCATGTTGGGGCTGATAAACAGGGCCGACCGGGCAAGTCTCACCCCAGCCTGACAGCCCGTCCTCGGTGGTCACTTCAACGAGCGTGCTGTCCAGATCCTGCACGGTATCGCTGGCCATCCGGTAGGCACCGCCTTTGACAGGCAGATGCACCTGATAGACTTTGATCGACTCGATACGCATACGGACCTTAGCCCCCTTCGAGCCAAGCGATTCTGGCCATCTCGCCATTCCAGTGCATGACGGCGCTCTCGGTCACAAACTTGGGCCGACTGCCGTGCTCAAGCCCGCACATTGTGCTTGCGCTTCATGAAGTCCTTGGCGGTCTCGACCGCCACCGCCGCGTCGCGGCAATAGGCATCGGCGCCGACGGCCTTGCCGAATTCCTCGTTCAGCGGCGCGCCGCCGACCAGCACGACATAGTCGTCGCGGATGCCCTTTTCCTTCATCGTGTCGATGACGACCTTCATGTAGGGCATAGTCGTGGTCAAAAGCGCCGACATGCCGATGATGTCGGGCTGATGC
>NZ_RZQG01000687.1:0-3264 GCF_003998635.1 Mesorhizobium sp. M7D.F.Ca.US.004.03.1.1 | reverse complement strand
TTGATCATGAGCGCGGGCGACGCCAACCAGGTGCCGGCCGGCGGCGCGCTTGCCGTCGACCGCGACGGATTCGCCGACGCCGTAACGAAAAAACTCGAAGCCCACCCGCTGATCACCATCCAGCGCGAGGAAGTGCCGGGGCTGCCGCCGGCGGATTGGGATCAGGCGATCGTCGCCACGGGTCCGCTGACCGCGCCCTCGCTTGCCCAGTCGATCGCGGAAGCGACCGGCGCCGATGCGCTGGCCCTCTTCGACGCCATCGCGCCTATCGTCCATTTCGACACGATCGACATGGATACCTGCTGGTTCCAGTCGCGCTACGACAAGGTTGGGCCGGGCGGCACCGGCAAGGACTACATCAATTGCCCCATGGACAAGGACCAGTACCTAACCTTCGTGCAGGCGCTGGTCGATGGCCAGAAGACTGAATTCAAGCAATGGGAAGGCACGCCCTATTTCGACGGCTGCCTGCCGATCGAGATCATGGCCGAGCGTGGCGTCGAGACCCTGCGCTACGGGCCGATGAAGCCGATGGGGCTGACCAATGCGCACAATCCGACGGTAAAGGCTTATGCCGTCGTCCAGCTGCGGCAGGACAATGCGCTGGGCACGCTCTACAACATGGTCGGTTTTCAGACCAAATTGAAGCATGCCGAGCAGGTGCGTGTGTTCCGCACCATACCGGGTCTCGAAAACGCCGATTTCGCCCGCCTCGGCGGCCTGCACCGCAACACCTACATCAACTCGCCGACCTTGCTGGACGCCTCGCTGCAGCTGAAGTCGCGCCCTGGCCTGCGTTTTGCCGGCCAGATCACCGGCTGCGAAGGCTATGTCGAAAGTGCTGCGATCGGCCTGCTCGCCGGCCGTTTCGCCGCCGCCGAAAGGCTTGGCCAGGCACCGTCGCTGCCGCCGCTCACCACGGCCTTCGGCGCCTTGCTCAACCACATCACCGGTGGCCACATCGTCTCCGATGACGAACCGGGAAAGCGCTCCTTCCAGCCGATGAATGTCAATTTCGGCCTGTTCCCGCCCGTCGAAGCCCCGAAGATCGGGGGCAAACGCATGCGTGGCAAGGACAAGACTGTCGCCAAGCGCCACGCCATCACATCGCGCGCACGCGCCGATTGCCGGCAATGGCTGGGACTGCCGATGCAAACGGAAACGGCCGAAGCGGCGGAGTAAACTCCCTATTCGACTGGCTCGGCACCTGCCATCGGCAGCCCCGGCTTGCCGGCCTCATCTGGATTGCGTCTGACATAGGCAGCCTTGAGAGTCTCCGACGTTTCGCGTGAGCCGTCATGGCTCCAGCCGGGAGGCTTGATCAGATAATTCAGGCGATCACTCAAGGTCAGGGCGGGCGCAAAGGCATCGCTGAACATGCCGATCCATTCATGGAACGCCACTTTCAGCGGATTGAAGGTGCCGAGGTTTCTGACGATGCCGTAGCGCGGCCGGTCTTCTTCCAGTTCCCCGACGAAGGTGCCGAACATGCGATCCCAGATGATCAGCGTGCCGGCATAGTTGGCGTCGAGATAGCGCGGATTGGTGGCGTGGTGGACGCGGTGGTGTGACGGCGTGTTGAAGACGAATTCGAACCAGCCCCACATTCTGCCGATGGTCTCGGTGTGGATCCAGAACTGCCACACCAGATTGAAGCCGAAGGTGAAGGCAATCACCGCCGGATGAAAGCCAAGCAGCACCAGCGGCGCCTGCAGCACGAACATGAAGGTGAACAGGCCCGTCCAGCTTTGTCGCAACGCCGTCGACAGATTGTAGTGCTGGCTGGAATGGTGGTTGACGTGTTCGGCCCACACCCAGCGCACCCGGTGCGCGATGCGGTGATAGACATAGTAGCGCAGATCATCGAGCAGGAAGGCGGCGAGGAACACCCAGACCGACAGACCGAGATTGAAGACGCGGAATTGCCAGAGCCACAGCAGCGCCCAGTAGGACACGACGCCAAGCAGCAGCCCGGCAACGACATTGCCGGTGCCCATCATCAGGCTGGTCAAGGTGTCGCGCGTCTCGAACGAACCCTTGGCACGGCCGGTGCGCACCAACCAAAGCTCGATCAGGATCGCGACAACGAAGAACGGGATGGCCAGTTGGGTGACTTGCGGGAAATTGTAGCTGTCCATCACGCGGCCTCCCTGGCGGAATTCGGATGTTGCAGCTCAAGCGCTTCCAGCACGCCTTGCGCATCCGCTGCGCTGGCAAAGCGGAAGCGGCCGCCCTTCCAGGTGAAATCGGCGAGCCGGAACGAGACCGTATTCACATCTCCGGCGTTCAAAACTGCGACATCTTGAGGCGTGACGATGCGGGTCAAGAAGCAGTCGCCGATGCTGTGAACGATCCCGATGCGCCCTCGCCCGATATCCAGAAACGCCGTCCTGGCATCCGCCGTCAGGCGCACCACGGTCGCCACCTCGTCGGGAAAATCCTCGGCGAAACGGCTCAGCGCCTGATCCGTTCCGGCAAGCGTGGCCGTCTTGCTGCCGCCGGTGAAATGCACCGCGGCGACCGACAGCGCAATGCCAAGGGCGACGATCGCGACCAGCACAGGCAAGCTCATGGATCGGTATCTCCTCCGGCCGGTCTGTTGTCTGCGGCAACAGTTCTGACTCGGAAAGCTCTTAGCATGATTGACGTTTACGTCAAAGTGCCGGCCAGCCCTTGGTCGCACGACGCAGCAGCAGCCAATGCCGGCGCAAAGCCGATAGCCGCGCCACACCATCGAGCGGCGAGCCACTTTCCATTTTTGTCAGGTAGGCGCGCGACAGGGCCAGTGGCAGGAATGCCGGGCGCAGCGAGACAGGCAAGGCCGATGCGCCCTGTTCGAAGGCGGAAAGATGGTCGCGTGCCAGCGCGATCATTGCCGCCACCGCGCGCTTGGCGCCAGGACCGCCATCGCCGGTGATGAACTCCTGCGGCGAAGAGCCAGCCGCAGCAAGGATATCGGCCGGGATAAAACATTGCCCGCGTTTGCGGTGCAGCGGCAACAGGAGCAGCAGGCCGGTCATCGCCTGCGCACAGCCTGCCCTGCCCGCCAGTGCGGCAAAGCGCGGCGCCTCGCCGGGATCGAGCATCATCGCCGCAAGCTGGATGAGCGCGGCGGCCGTCTCGCCGCAATAGCCTTCCAGATCGGTGCGCGACGGCATCGGGTCGTCGTAGAGGTCGAAGATGCGCGCATCGAGCATGTTCTCGAAGGCCAGTTTCGGCAGGTTGAATGTCGCTATGGTGGCATTCAAGGCTTCAGCTGTGGGA
>NZ_RZQG01000686.1:0-3264 GCF_003998635.1 Mesorhizobium sp. M7D.F.Ca.US.004.03.1.1 | reverse complement strand
GGCCAGCGTCGCGTCGCCGCTGCGGTCCTGCCCGCCGGTACGGATATGCTTGTAGAATTCGAGATCGCGCATGGTTAGCATCGGCGCTTCGGCGTGGATCACGTAGGATCCCTTCGACCGATCGCCGCCCAGGCCGGGATAGATCAGCACCTGGCCGATCGGCCTTTTGGCCCAGCCGCGTGTCGCGTGGCTGACGGCAGCGGCCAGATTGCCGCCGGCGCTGTCGCCACAAAGCACGATAGGGTGCGGGCGGTTGGCCGCGGCCCATTCGAAGGCGCTCATCACATCGTCGAAGGCGGCCGGATGCAGGTGCTCCGGCGCCAACCGGTAGTCGACCGAGACCACCTCATAGCCGGTGCTGGCGCACAGCTCTGCACAGACATCGTCGTGGCTGTCCAAGCCGCCGAGGATGTAGCCACCGCCATGGAAATACAGCACCGTCACGGCTACCTGGCGCGCGCTTCGGTAGGTTCGGATCGGGATGTCGTGCGTGGGCGTTGCAATGGCGGAGGTTTCGACCGCAACGCCCTCGGGGTAGCCGGCAAAGAACTCGCGGCACATGCGATCGTAGATCTCGCGCTGCTGCGCGATCGTGTAGTCGATCGTGTCGGGTGGATAATAGGAGTTGGTCCGCTCGATGAAGGCCCAGGTTTCGGCGTCGATGAGGATTTTGTAGTCGGTCATGGGCGCTGGTCTGCCGCTCATTTCCCCTTCCACACCGGATCGCGCTTTTCGGCAAAGGCGCGAAAACCTTCCATGCCGTCCTCGGAGCCATAAAGCGCATCGACCGTCGCCAACTGGCGACGGGTCACCTTGTTCATCGCGTCCTGGAAAGTCAGCGCTTCGGCGACGCGCGCCGTCTCCTTGATCGCGGCAAACACCAGCGGCGGGCCGCCGGCCAGCAGCCGGGCGATTTCCCAGACGCGCTCCTCGAGCTTTTCCTTGGGCAGCACTTCGTTGACAAGGCCCCAGCGATGCGCCTCGGCGACATCCATCCAGCGGCCGGTGAGCAGCAGGTCCATGGCGACATGGTAGGGGATGCGCTTCGGCAGTTTGATCGTCGCCGCGTCGGCCAGCGTGCCGGCGCGGATTTCGGGCAGCGCGAAGGAGGAATGGTCCGAGGCGTAGATCAGGTCGCAGGACAGCGCCAGTTCGAAGCCGCCGCCAACCGCCATGCCGTTGACGCAGGCGATGACCGGCTTGTTGAGGTCGCGCAGTTCCTGCAGCCCGGCAAAACCGCCGACGCCATAGTCGCCATCGACCGCATCACCGTCTGCAGCCGCCTTCAAATCCCAGCCGGCGCAGAAGAACTTGTCGCCTGATGTCTTGACGATGGCGACACGCAACTCCGGATCGTCGCGGAACGCCTTGAAGGTCTCGCCCATCAGCCGCGAGGTTTTCAGGTCGATGGCGTTGGCCTTTGGCCGGTCGAGCGTGACCTCGAGGATGGTGCCTTCGCGGCGGGTCGAAATGACGTCAGACATTCTTCTTGTCTCCCAGCACCAGCAGTGCGTCGGCGATCCAGGCGCCCTTGCCTTCGCTGCAGACGATCAGCGGGTTGATGTCGAGCTCCTCGATCTCTCCGGCATTCTTCTGCACGAAAGCGGCAATGCCCGAGATGGCATCGATGGCAGCGGCAACATCGGCTTTCGGCCGGCCGCGATAGCCTTCGAGCAGCGGGAACAGTTTCAGGCCGCGCAACGCTGCCTCGATATCGTCGCGCGTTGCCGGCAGCATCAGCGTGACGCTGTCGCGCAGCAGTTCGACCAGCACGCCGCCAGTGCCCAAGGTCATCACCGCGCCGAACATCGGGTCGCGGGTGAAGCCGACGATCAGTTCAGCGACGCCGTCGCGCACCATGCGTTCGACATAGAGGCCGGTGCCGAGCGGCAACAGGTCATGCGCCGCCGTGCTGACGGATTCGGCATCCCTGAGGTTGAGCCTGACAGCGCCAACCTCGGATTTGTGGGTGACGCCGAGCGCCTTCAGCGCCACCGGGAAGCCGAGCGCCATCGACGAGATCACCGCCTCGACGGCATTGGCGGCGCGTTCGCCTTTGGGCACCGGCAGGCCGGCCTCAATGAGGCGGGATTTCGCCTCGGCCTCATCAGGGGTGACGTGGTCACCGCCAGGCGCACCGGCGGCCGACGTGTCGATCGGCTGCGCCTGCGGTTCAGCCCAAGCCCAGCCGATGAAGGCTGCCGCCCCGGCTGCATCCATCGCTTCGGAAATGCCGAACAACGGCACCATGCCGCGCGCCATCAGCCCGGCCGTGTATTCCTCAGGCAGGTTCTCCGGCAGCGAGGAGACGATCGCGCCTTGCGCCCTGTTGGTCTTCAGCGCCGATTCAAAGGCGCGCAGCGTCGCCCACCAGTCGGTGTCCGAGCAGCGGTCGGGTCGCGGGAAGTCGAGCACCAGCATGTTGAGGTCGAAGCCGCCCGACACCATGGCGGTGAAGGTGGCGGTCATCGCCGGCTCGTTGTTCCAGATGAAGGTGTGGTAGTCGAGCGGATTGGCTACCGCGACCAGCGGCCCAAGCGTCGATTTGACATGAGCACGGTGCGTGCCGGTCAGATCAGGGAAATTGACCCAGCGGCCTTCGGCACTGTCGGCCATGACCGAGGCCTCGCCGCCGGAGCAGCTCATCGACGACAGCCTATAGCCGGGCAAAGGTCCGGTGATGTGCAGCAGCTTCAGCGCCTCGATGAAGGCGGGGATGGAATCGACGCGCGCAATGCCAAGCCGCCTCAAGAACGCGCCCGAGGCCGCGTCCGAGCCGGCCAGCGAGGCGGTGTGCGAGACGGTCGCCTGTCTGGCCTGTTCCGAGCGGCCGACCTTCATGGCGATGATCGGCTTCTTAAGCTCGCGGGCTCGTGCCGCCAACCGTTCGAAGCCGGCTACCGAATCGAAGGCCTCGATGTGCAGACCGAGCGATGTGACCCGCTCGTCCTCGATCAGGCCGAGCGCCATTTCGGACAGGCCGGTCTGCGCCTGGTTGCCGGCGGTCATCAGAAAGGCGATCGGCAGGCCGCGCTTCTGCATGGTCATGTTGATGGCGATGTTGGAGGACTGGGTGATGATGGCGACGCCCTTGCCGCCCTCGGCCAGTCTTATGCCGCCATGCTGGTCGGGCCACAGAAGCGCGCCGTCGGCATAATTGATCAGGCCATAGCAATTCGGCCCGATGATCGGCATCGAGCCGGCTGCTGCGACCAGCTCGGCCTGCAGCCGCTCGCCATCGTCGTCATAGGCCTCGGTCTCGAG
>NZ_RZQG01000685.1:0-3265 GCF_003998635.1 Mesorhizobium sp. M7D.F.Ca.US.004.03.1.1 | reverse complement strand
CCGGCGAGATCACGCCGCAGGGTCTCGAGGACGGCCATGTGCTTGCCATGTTGCTGCCGTCCGCCGCGTTCACCGCCGTCAGCGTGATGGTCGACAATTTGTCGTCGTCGGGCATGGACAGGATCACCAGCGAGGTCGAGGCCTTGCGGCGGTCGCTGCGCATGCGCCTGGGTTGCGACCGCACCAAAGGCACCTTCGCGCTCTGCTTCATCGACGGGCTCTCCTATGCCGAGGAAGCGGTGAGTTCAGCCATCCACTGGGGCCTCGACGACATACCGCTGCTTGGCGGCTCCGCCGGCGATGACCTGAAGTTCGAGACGACGCGCCTGATCTCGAACGGCAAGGTCACCTCCGACAGCGCCATCATCGTGCTGATCGCCACGGAAATTCCCTTCCATGTCTTCAAGACCGACAATTTCGTTCCCACCGACGAAAAGCTGGTGGTGACGGCGTCCGATCCCGATCACCGCATCGTTCGCGAGTTCAACGCCACCAATGCGGCGGAGGAGTATGCCGCCTCGGTAGGCATCATCCCGCAGACGCTGACGCCGTTGAGCTTTGCTTCGCATCCGGTGGTGGTGAAGGTGGGCGGCGAATATTACTGCCGGTCGATCCAGAAGATGCATCCAGATGGCTCGCTGTCGTTCTTCTGCGCCATAGACGATGGCGTCGTGCTGTCGATCGCCCAGCCCAAGGACATGGTCGAAGCGACGCGCGTGGCACTGCGCGATGTCGAGGAGAGGCTTGGCGGCATCGACATGATCCTCGGCTTCGATTGCGTGCTGCGGCGGCTGGATGCGCGCAACCGTCAGGTGTTTCGCGACATTTCGGAACTCTACCGGGTCAACAATGTCATCGGCTTCGGCACCTATGGCGAACAGTACCGGTCGATGCATCTGAACCAGACTTTTACCGGCATCGCCTTTGGCGAGCGCCAGGCGGCGGAATAGGACGGCGCAACAAGATGCCGCTGAGGGACATAAACGATCTTGAAAAGCTGAAGAAGATCAACGCGGCACTGGTCAGCCGCGTTGAGCGCTCGATGGACCAGCAAGGCAACGCCTTCTCGCTGTTCCAGACCGCGATTTCACTGGAAAATCGGGTGCGCACACGCACCGAGGAACTGCATTCGACGCTGCGCCGGCTGGAGCAGTCGAACATCGACCTCAGCGCCGCCAAGGAAAACGCCGAACTGGCGAACCTGTCGAAAACCCGCTTCCTCGCCGCCGCCAGCCACGACGTGCTGCAGCCGCTGAACGCCGCCCACCTCTCGATTTCGGCGCTGGCCGAAGTGCAGACCAGCGACGAGGGCAGGAAGCTGGTGCGACAGGTCGAGCGCTCGCTGGAGACGATGGAGGACCTGCTGCGCACCCTGCTCGACATCTCCAAGCTCGACGCCGGCGTGGTGCAGCCCGACATAGGCGACGTCAGCCTGGAGGCGCTGTTCTCGTCGCTGCGCTCGGACTTCCTGCCGGTGGCGGAACTGAAGGGGCTGTCGCTGAAATTCCGGCCGGTCAATGCCGTGGTCCGCTCCGACCGCACGCTGCTGCGCCGCATCCTGCAGAACATCCTCTCCAATGCGCTGGGCTATACACGCTCGGGCGGCGTGCTGGTCGGCACCAGGCATCGAGGCGACACCATCCGCATCGACGTTGCCGACACCGGCTGCGGCATTCCCGACGACCAGCGCGAGGCGGTGTTCGAGGAATTCCATCGTGGCACCTCGACGGCCAATGCCGAACTGGACGGCGGCGGTCTCGGGCTCGGGCTCGCCATCGTGCGCCGCATGGCCAGCGCGCTCGGCCATCCCGTGACATTTTCATCGAAGGTCGGACGCGGCACGATCTTCCACATCGATGTTCCCGTCGGCATCGGCGCCCCGGCCGACGCCATCGCCAGCATCGCCGATATGGAACGGCCGCGCGGCTATGGCCTGTTCGGCACCAAGGTGCTGCTGGTCGAGAACGATGTCGAGGTCCTGCAGGCCATGACCTTCCTGCTCGGACGCTGGCAATGCCTGGTGCGCGCCGCGACCTCGACCGACGATGCCCTCGACATGCTTGGCGACACCGACTGGGTGCCCGACATCGTCATCGCCGACCAGCATCTCGACGGCGGCGATCTCGGCACCGCCACCATCGCGGAAGTCCGCGACTATCTCGGCCGCGCCGTGCCGGCGCTGATCGTCACCGCCGACAGTTCGGAAGCGGTCGCCAAGGCCGCGCGCGCCGGCGGCATCGAACTGATGCGCAAGCCGCTGAAGCCGGCGCAGCTAAGGGCGCTGCTGGCGCATCTGCTGGCTTAACTTGACACCCTCCCACAACCGGGAATGTCAGTTCAAAACCCGGCCTGATCCCGAAACAGCTCCGCATTGTCCAGCTTCGACACCTCGATCACCGCTTGCGTGCGGCTATAGACATTGAGCTTGCGCAGGATTTCCGAGACATGCGCCTTCACGGTGGTCTCCCCCACCTGCAGCTCATAGGCGATCTGCTTGTTGAGCAGGCCCTGGCGCAGCATCTGCAGCACGCGCAGCTGCTGCGGCGTCAGCGTCGACAGGCGCTGCACCATGTCGGCGCGGTCGACGCTTTCGGCGTCCGGCGTGCGGCCTTCATAGGTTTCCGGCACATAGATCGCGCCTTCCATCACCGAGCGTATGGCGGCGGCGAGGTCGCTCTTGCGCGCCGATTTCGGAATGAAGCCGGCAGCACCGTAGGACAGCGCCTCGGAAATGATCTTCGGCTCCTCATAGCCTGAAACGATGACCACCGGCAGGCGCGGATAGCGGGTCCTGAGCTGCAACAAGCCTTCAAAACCGTGCACGTCGGGCATGCTGAGGTCGAGCAGCGCAAGATCGAATGGCTTGGCGCCGGCCAGCAGATCGAGCGCCTCGGTGATCGAGCGCGCCTCCACCGTATCGACTTCCGGATAGGCCATCTGCACCGCGCTGTGCAGCGCCTCGCGAAACAACGGGTGGTCGTCGATGATCAGGAACCGGGCGCGATCGTGGATTGCGGTCATGGGGTTCATTTCAGTTCGTGGGCGATTAGAATAACCTCGCCACCATGGCCAGATTATAGCCAAATAGTATATCGCCATCTCCGGCGGAAAATGCCGCCGGCACTTTCTCGACCAAATCGCCTTGCCCGGGCGCCCAAATCGGTCGAATGTTCCGGCAACCTAGCAGAGACCCGCATGACAGACTTCGTCCTTCCCTCGCCCGCGATCGCATCGGTGGCCGTTGCGGGCTCGTCCCAGCGTTTCG
>NZ_RZQG01000684.1:0-3269 GCF_003998635.1 Mesorhizobium sp. M7D.F.Ca.US.004.03.1.1 | reverse complement strand
CCGCCATATCGGGCCAGGGCGCGCCAAGGCCGCGATGCAGCCAGCCAAGCCGCTGGCGGGCGAGCCGTTTCTGGTCGTCGCCGACCTGCACGGCAAGGCGCAGAATGCGCGCATCACAGCGGCAGCGGCCATTAGTGAGGACGATGTCCGCGCCGCGCTCGCGGACAGGATCGAGGTCCGCCGTGAAACGAGCTTCGACCGCGACAAGCGCGCTGTGCGCGTGCGCGAAACCGTGCGCCTTGGCGCCATCACGCTTGCCGAGCGCATGCTGCCGCCGCCAACCGGTGCTGACGCCGATCGCGCCATAACAGATGCGGTCCGCGAGCATGGGCTCTCACTGCTGACCTGGAGCAAGGAGGCGCAAACGCTGCGCCAGCGGCTTGGCTGGCTGCATCGCGGCCTTGGCGCGCCCTGGCCCGATATGGCGGATGCCGCTCTCATCGAACGCCTCGACGGCTGGCTGCTGCCGTTCCTGTCCGGCGCGGCATCGTTTGCCGCCATCGATGCGGGCGTTGTCTCTGCCGGACTGGCTACGCTCGTGCCACACGATCTGCAGCGCAAGGTCGATACGCTGGCGCCAACCCATTTCGATGCTCCGTCGGGCAGCCATGTGCCGATCCGCTATGACGGCGAATGGCCGGTGCTGGCGGTTCGCGTGCAGGAGCTGTTCGGCCTCGACCGCCATCCCGCCATCGCCAATGGCAGCGTGCCGCTGACACTCGAACTCCTGTCGCCGGCGCACCGGCCCATCCAGACGACGCGCGACCTGCCCGGCTTTTGGCGCGGCTCCTGGGCCGATGTGCGCGCCGACATGCGTGGCCGCTATCCCAAGCATGTCTGGCCGGAAAACCCGCTGCTCGCCACTGCCACCGCCCGCGCAAAACCCAGAGGTACCTAGCCTTCAGCGCTTCACGGCTGTAATCCATGGCCATGATCAACGTTTTGCGTTCGCCCGATTTCCAGCAGAGCCAGAGACTGCGCCTCAACACGCTAATCCGGTTGCGTTGGCTTGCCATTGTCGGTCAGAGCCTGACGGTGCTCGTTGTCGCCTATGGCCTGAAGTTTCCGCTGCCGGTCAGCCTCTGCTTTGCGCTGATTGCCTGTTCGGCCTGGATGAACCTGTTTCTCGCCTTCCGGCTTCCGGCGGCGCACCGGCTCACCCCGCTGGCGGCCTTCGGCATCCTCATCTTCGACAGCCTGCAGCTTGCCGGCCTGCTCTACATGACCGGCGGCCTCACCAACCCGTTCTCGCTGCTGATGACCGTGCCTGTCGTCATTTCGGCGACATCGCTGCCCCTGCGCCTGACCGCCATCCTCGGCGGGCTGGTTATGTCGGCGGCGACCTTTCTGGTCTTTGTCCATCTGCCGCTGCCCTGGCATGAGGACGCACCGCTGGCGATGCCCTTCATCTATGTCGCCGGCATATGGATGGCGGTGCTGTCCTCGATCGCCTTCACCGCCATATACGCCTTCCGGGTGGCCGCCGAAGCCCGGCTTCTGGCCAATGCGCTTGCCGCCACCGAACTGGTGCTGCAGCGCGAGCAGCACCTCTCGGCGCTCGACGGGCTGGCTGCCGCGGCCGCGCACGAGCTTGGCACCCCGCTTGCCACCATCGCGCTTGTCGCCAAGGAGATGGAAAAGGCGCTCGGCAAGGATCCGAAATACGGGGAAGACGTGACGCTGTTGCGCTCGCAGAGCGAGCGCTGCCGCGAGATCCTCAAGCGGCTGACCAGCCTGTCCTCCGAGGGCGAGGCGCATCTTTCGCGGCTGCCATTGACCTCGCTGGTCGAGGAGGTCACCGCGCCGCATCGCGACTTCGGCATCTCGATCAAGCTTCGGCCCGGCGAACGCATCGGGCCCGAGCCGGTCGGGCGCCGCAATCCGGGCGTTATCTACGGCCTCGGCAATCTGGTCGAGAATGCCGTCGATTTCGCACGCAAGAGCGTCACCGTGCGCTGGAGCTGGGATGACGCCGCTGTCACCTTCTCGATCATCGACGACGGACCAGGCTTTCCGGCCGAGATCATCGACCGCATCGGCGAGCCCTATATGTCGACGCGCCAGGGCAATGAAGCCGGCGGCGGCCTAGGGCTAGGTCTGTTCATCGCCAAGACCCTGCTCGAACGCTCGGGCGCGACGCTCGATTTTCGCAATTCGAGCGGCCTGGGCGAGGGCGCCGTGGTACAGATATCGTGGCCGCGTGGTGTGTTCCTCAATCCGGAAATCACTTCGGCCAGCATGTTCGACACCGCCTGAGAGCCTTGAAGGAGCTCTAAAAATTGGACAATGAGGCTCAGGAACTATATCTGCGTAAAATTAAGGCAGCAGGAATTTTGAGACTATGACAGGCGACGAAAATATTGGCGCAATGGTTGAAGGCGAGGACACCTCTTTGCTCATCGTCGATGACGACAAGCCGTTCCTCACGCGTCTGGCCCGCGCCATGGAAACCAGGGGTTTCGTGGTCGAGACGGCCGAGAGCGTCGAGGAGGCGGTTGCCAAGGCGCGCGCCAATCCGCCTGCCTATGCCGTAGTGGACATGCGGCTCGGCGACGGCAACGGCCTCGACGTGGTCGCGGCCATCCGCGAAAAGCGTGACGATTCCCGCGCCATCATCCTGACCGGCTACGGCAACATCGCCACTGCGGTGACGGCGGTGAAGCTCGGTGCCGTCGACTATCTCTCCAAGCCCGCCGACGCCGATGATATCTTCGCCGCACTCACCCGCACCGCCGGCGAGCGCGCGGCACCGCCGGAAAACCCGATGTCGGCCGACCGCGTCCGCTGGGAGCATATCCAGCGTGTCTATGAAATGTGCGAGCGCAATGTCTCCGAGACGGCGCGCCGGCTCAACATGCATCGCCGCACCTTGCAGCGGATATTGGCCAAGCGCGCGCCGCGCTGAGGCGCGGTTTGCGCATCTTGCGGAATGACGCCGGCCGACAGGCGGCATGACGGAGGCGACATGCAGGACTTGAAGCAGCGGCCGGTTTCCGTCTTCCGCGAATTTCTCGATGGCGAGGCGGCCGGCGGCATCATCCTGATGGTGGCCGCCGCCCTGGCGCTGATCGTCGCCAATTCGCCGTTCGCCGAAACCTACTTTTCCGCGCTCCATGCCTATCTCGGCCCGCTCAGCGTCTCGCACTGGGTCAATGACGGGCTGATGGCCGTGTTTTTCCTGCTCGTCGGGCTGGAGATTAAGCGCGAGGTTCTGGACGGCCAGCTCTCGACCTGGCCGCGACGCGTGCTGCCCGGCATCGCCGCTGCCG
>NZ_RZQG01000683.1:0-3270 GCF_003998635.1 Mesorhizobium sp. M7D.F.Ca.US.004.03.1.1 | reverse complement strand
ATGATGGCATGCGTGGCAGCGCCGGCCTCGCCGCTGCCACGCATGCCATCATCCTGCGCGCGCTGAAGATCTGGCGCGAGGTCGCCAACGGCAAGCGCGTCGCCGGAGTGCAGGAGGTCAGCTGGCTGATGCTCAAGGAAGTGGGCGGGCAATCCGCCGAAGGCGATCTCGCCGCGCTGGTCAAGTCGATCCATCTCGATGCGCTGCGCGAAAACGCGCGCGGCCACGCGCTGGCGATCGCAGCCGCTTAACCTTTATCCCTCGCGAA
Organism: Mesorhizobium sp. M7D.F.Ca.US.004.03.1.1; assembly: GCF_003998635.1. Taxonomy (NCBI): domain Bacteria; kingdom Pseudomonadati; phylum Pseudomonadota; class Alphaproteobacteria; order Hyphomicrobiales; family Phyllobacteriaceae; genus Mesorhizobium; species Mesorhizobium sp. M7D.F.Ca.US.004.03.1.1. The sequence goes on along the minus strand of NZ_RZQG01000683.1, from coordinate 3,002 downwards.
GAAATCCGGAAAATCCTCCATCGCCGCGGCGATGATACGCAGCGATGCCGCGATCTGCAGCATCTCGCCGGTGCCGTTTCGTTGGGCGATGCCAGCCGCATATTGGCGGGCGACGGTGACCGTCGAGGTCTGTGGATCGCTGGGGGCGCGGAAGAGCAGTTCGCGCGCCAGCCCCCTCAGGAAGTTGGCAATCGAAAGCGCGGTCTCGGATGGGATGGCATGGCCCTGGCTTGCGTCGCGCAGCCGCAGGATTTCCAGGCCGACGGTGACGGCGGCGACGCCGCCGCCTAAAACCGCATCGCCCTTCCTGCCGGCGTTCTGCACCAGCGGCATCAGCTGGTTGATGCGGTCATAGGCGAGGCTCTCGAAGGCCGAACGCCTCGGCACCCGCTCATGCAGGCAAAGCCGCGCCAGATCCTCGCGCATGGCGCGGACGATGCGATTGGCCGCCAGCCACGGATCGGCGGGCAGCACCAAGATGAAAACGCCGATCGCCAGCAGGATACCAACCAGCACCGATGCCGAGCCGGCGAAGAACGGGCCAGGATCGTAGGTCATCGCCTGATGCGGGCTGAGGAAAGCGAGGAAGTTGATGGCGAAGGCCGTGGCCACGCCGACATAGCGCGGATTGGCCATGCCCAGCGCCGTCGGCACCAGGATGGGCACGACAAACAGGACGAACCAGCCGAAGCCGGGCAGGGCAGGCATCGCGATCTGGCCGACCAGAAAGGCAAAGGGGAGCGCCAGCAGCGTTCCCTTGAAGAAGCCCCAGGCCACCTGTACCGGGTCGGGGCGAGCGGCAAACAGGCTCGATACGACGGCAACGAGAATGACCGTGCCCGCCGCTTCCGACCATTTCGTCGTCAGCCAGAAGGCCGCGACCAGCAGCGTGGCAAGGGCAGCGCGCACGGCATTGCGCGACGCGCCGGGGTAATCGCGATGCACCACCAGCGCAGGCTGCCTGCTGCCCCGGACCGGGCGCGTGGCAGGCGCGCGCAAGGCGTCGAGGCCGCGCAGCACCTGCTTGAGCGCCTCGGCGAAATCGGCGGCGATGGTGAGGCGGGGGATGGTGCCGACCCTGTCGTCGCCCTGGTCGGCCGAGGCATCGGGCATTTGCCGGGCCTTGGCCGAAATGGTGTCGAGCCGCGCCACCCAGGGTGCGGTGTCATCCAGCGCGCCTGACTTGGCCGCCAGTTCGCTGACAAGGGTCTGCAACTCTGAGCGCACCGGGATAAGTGCGGCGTTCTTCGGGGCAGCGTGCGAATGCAGCGCGCGTGCCGCCGACAGCGCCGAGAGCAGCTGTCCGATGGTGCGCCGGACCGGATGGGCGCGTGGCGCAAAACTCGGGGCTTCCAGCCTGGCATAGGCGCGCATCTCGCCAAGCGTCTGGGTGTCAGTGACCAGCTTTCGGTGCAGGCCGGAGAGCGTTGCGGGATCGCCGCCGGAGAACGCACCGCCGGCATAGGTCGCGAGATCGAGAATGCAGCGTTTCAGGCGCGAGATGATGGCGTCGCTCGCCAATTTCGGCAGGATCAGCCGGCTGGTCAGGCCGGCGCAGACAATGCCGAGCACGATCTCGGCACAGCGTGCGACGGCGAGGTCGACGACGAGGTGCGGTTGTCCGAAGCCGGGCAGGCCGATGATCATCGCGGTGTAGCCGGCAAGGGAGGCGCCATAGGCTTCGGGATTGCGCAGCAGCGACGAGACGAAGGTGCAAATGCCGATCCAGACGGCAAGCACCGTCACCAGCACCCAGGGGTTGGTGCCGAAAACCGTGGTGATGCCGATCGCCGCAACGCCGCCGGCAAGCGTGCCGAGCAGCCGGTAGAAGCCCTTCGCCAGCACCATGCCGGCAACCGGCTGAGCGACGATGAACACCGTCATCATGGCCCATTGCGGGTGGTCGAGTTTCAGCGCGTAGGCGGCCAGCAGCGCGATCAGGCCGGCCGAAACGGTGCGCAGGGCAAAAATCCAGTCCGAGCGCGTCGGTTGGGTCAACCCGGCTAAACTGGTTTCGAAATAGCCTTTCAGCCGCACCCAGGTCACATGCTCGTCTCCGCAACTGGAGCCCGTGTTATGGACCGGCTGGCGGCTAGATATCCAGCACTTCCGTCTCGGCGAATTCGGCGCGTTCCTGGATGAAGCGGAAGCGGGCCTCCGGCTTGGTGCCCATCAGTGCGTCGACGGCGTCCTTGGTCGCCGCCTCGGCATCGATCACATCGATCCGAAGCAGCGTGCGCTTCCTCGGATCCATGGTGGTTTCCTTGAGCTGCACGGCCATCATCTCGCCCAGACCTTTGAAGCGGCCGAGTTCGACCTTGCCGCGCCCGGTGAACTCGGTGCGCAGGAGTTCGTCCTTGTGCGCGTCGTCGCGGGCATAGGCGACCTTACCGCCTTGCCTGATCGAGTAAAGCGGCGGCACCGCAAGATAGAGATGGCCGCCGCGCACCAGCGCCGGCATCTCCTGGTAGAAGAAGGTGATCAGCAGCGAGGCGATATGAGCGCCGTCGACATCGGCGTCGGTCATGATGATCACACGGTCGTAGCGCAGATCCTCGTCGCGGTATTTCGAGCGCGTGCCGCAGCCGAGCGCTTGGATCAGGTCGGATATCTGCTGGTTGCCGGCGAGCTTGTCGTTGCCGGCACTGGCGACGTTGAGGATTTTTCCACGCAGCGGCAGGACGGCCTGGCTGGCGCGGTCGCGTGCCTGCTTGGCCGATCCGCCGGCCGAGTCACCTTCGACGATGAACAGTTCGGCGCCGGCCGCGGCATTTTGCGTGCAGTCGGCGAGCTTGCCCGGAAGGCGCAATTTGCGCACAGCACTCTTGCGCGACACCTCTTTTTCCTGCCGCCGGCGCACCCGCTCGTCGGCACGTGCGATCACCCATTCGAGCAGCTTCGAGGCTTCCTGCGGATTGTCGGCCAGCCAATGGTCGAACGGATCACGGATCGCGGTCTCGACAATTCGAATTGCCTCGATCGTCGCCAGCCTGTCCTTGGTC
>NZ_RZQG01000682.1:0-3275 GCF_003998635.1 Mesorhizobium sp. M7D.F.Ca.US.004.03.1.1 | reverse complement strand
CGCCCTTGCCGTCGAAGGAGGCTTCGGCCAGCGTTTCGACGATCTTGCTGGAGATGAAGAACACGCCGTTGGAGGCGACGATCGCCGGATTGAGGTTGCGTGGTTCGGAATCGGCGGCAAGCACCAGGCGCCCGCCCTTCTTCGGCGTCTGCGCCCAGCCCGAAGTCGGCATGGCGGTGGAGGCCAGCAGCATTGCCGAGCCTGCCAGCATCGTGCGTCTGGAAATCGTGAAATCTGACATGGTCGAACTCCGTCCTCTCCGCGACCCGGTCGGGTGCGCCAATACCCCTCAGACGCCGGCAAGCCCGCCGGCATCCTTGCGGCGGCGATTATGAGCCTTGCCGAGGGTTTCGCCAGAGACGGAATTGGCGCATCCTTGCTTGGCTTTGAAATTTTCGTCCGCTGGACCAGTTTGAAGGAAGTGGCTCAATTCGATCAGCCTGGTAGGACCAGATTGATCCGATATGCGACGGATGACGATATGGTGACATCGAGCGATGCTGCTTTTCCTATTTCTGGCTGGACCAGAATAGGCAAAATGGTGCAGGTTTGAGCCATAGCCAAGGGATCGGGAGCAGAACAGCCGGCGATCCCAGGCAATTCAGGGAGAGAAAAGATGAACATTGCTCCGGGCAAGAATGCCGTCGGCATTATCCCGTTCGACGAGGCAAGGGTTGACCGGCTGATGGAGGAGGCGGGCATCGATGTGCTGCTCGCCACCTCCAAGCACAACACGCAATACCTGCTGGGCGGCTACAAGTTCATCTTCTTTGCCGCCATGGATGCGATCGGCCACAGCCGTTACCTGCCGATCGTCGTGTACGAAAAGGGCGGGCCGGACCATGCCGCCTATATCGGCAACCGCATGGAAGGCGGCGAGCATCAGAACAACCCGTTCTGGACGCCGACACTGCACGCCGCCTGCTGGGGCACGCTCGACGCTGCCAACCTCGCCGTCGAGCATCTGCAGAAGATTGGCAAGGCGGGCGCCCGCATCGGCATCGAGCCCGGCTTCCTGCCGTCGGACGCCTATACGCTGATCCGCAAGGCGTTGCCGGACGCCAGACTGATCGATGCGACCGGCATGCTTGAGAACATGCGCGCCATCAAGACCGATGCCGAGCTGGAGAAACTGCGCACCGCCTCCGAACTGATCACGGATTCCATGCTGGCGACCATTGCCGGGGCACGCGAAGGCACGACCAAGAGCGAGATCATCGAGCGGCTGCGGCGCGAGGAAACCAATCGCGGCATCCATTTCGAATATTGCCTGCTGACGCTGGGTTCCAGCCACAACCGCGCCGCCTCACCGCAGGCGTGGAAGCAAGGCGAGGTGCTGTCGATCGATTCCGGCGGCAACTATCACGGCTATATCGGCGACCTCTGCCGGATGGGGATTCTCGGCGAACCGGATGCCGAACTCGAAGATCTGCTGGCCGAGGTCGAAACGGTGCAGCAGGCAGCCTTCTCCAAGGTCAAGGCCGGTACGCTGGGAGGCGACATGATTTCGCACGCGGAGGGCGTGCTGAAAGCCTCGAAGGTCGCGGCCTACACGGATTTCTTCGCCCATGGCATGGGCCTGATCACGCATGAAGCGCCGTTCCTGATGACCAACCATCCGGTCACCTATGAAGGCACTTATGCGGCAAAGCCGCTGGAGAAGAACATGGTGCTGTCGGTGGAGACAACCATGCTTCATCCGACGCGCGGCTTCATCAAGCTGGAGGACACGGTTGCGGTCACCGACGCCGGCTATGTGATGTTCGGCGACCGGGGTCGGGGCTGGAACAGGGGTGCGACCGCCTAGCTGGTACTGAAGGGCGCTGCCCCCTCACCCGGATTGCCATCCGAATTGCGAAGAGCAATTCGGGGCAATCCAACCTCTCCCCAAGGGGAGAGGAGGGAGCCGGCGATGATGCTCGTCTCTTCTCCCCTTGGGGAGAAGGTGGCCGCGAAGCGGTCGGATGAGGGGGCCTCCCAGCAAACGCGGGACGGAGGAAGATCACTGCCCCGCCGGGATCAGCCTGAAATCCGGCAATTCCCGCAGGACCAGCTCCGGGCCGGCCGGCGAATAGACGACGAAAAGCTGCATCGGCCCGTCACCGGTGTTGAGCGTCGAATGAAAGCGGCTTTCCGGCACGTAGATGGTGCAGCCGGGGCCGACCTTCTCGACCACCGGATTGCCCTTCTCGTCCTCGACCATCTGTTCGCCATGGCCTGAGATGACGAAGATGATTTCTTCCGCGCCCGGATGGTTGTGGCGCGTGTGGCCCTTGCCCGACGGCAGGTCGACGACCCCGCCGGAAAACCGGGTCGCGCCATTCACTTCAGGCGCCACCGTCAGCGCCAATTTTCCCCAGTCGAAGCCGAAGGCGCTGACGTCCTTCGGGTAGACAAATACCTTGCTCTTGTCGATCATCGTCTCATCCCTTCTCTTTCTTGGATGTGGTTTTCTGGCCGCTGAGCGTGACGGCTTTGAAATCGGCGGTCTGCTTGGCGATCGCCGCCTCGGCCGGCAGCCGTTCCATCGAGCTGGCGCCATAGAAGCCATGCAGGCCCTTGGCATGGGAGAGAATGTAGCGGGCGTCGTCGGGCATCGAGATCGGCCCGCCATGGCAAAGCAGGATGACGTCCTTGCGCACCGAGCGTGCCGCATTGGCAATGGCGTCGATCTCGAGAACGCAGTCGTCGAGCGACTTGGCCGAGGTGGCGCCGATCGAGCCGCCTGTCGTCACGCCCATATGGGCGACAACGATGTCGGCGCCGGCCTTGGTCATGGCGCGGGCCTCATCCGGGTTGAAGACATAGGGCGTGGTCAACAGGTCGAGCTTGTTCGCCTCGGCGATCATGTCGACCTCGAGCCCGAAGCCCATACCGGTCTCCTCGAAGCTCTGCCGCATCTGGCCGTCAAACAGGCCGATGGTGGGAAAATTCTGCACGCCGGAAAAGCCCATTGTCTTCAGCTCTGCCAGCAGCAGCGGCATGATGACGAAGGGATCGGTGCCGTTGACGCCGGCCAGCACCGGCGTCTTCTTGACCACCGGTAGCACCTCGTAGGCCATCTCCTTGACGATCTCGTTGGCGTTGCCATAGGCGAGCAGGCCGGCGGCCGAGCCGCGCCCGGCCATGCGGTAGCGGCCGGAATTGTAGATGATGATGAGGTCGATGCCGCCGGCCTCTTCGGCCTTGGCCGATAGGCCGGTGCCGGCGCCGCCGCCGACGATCGGCACGCCCTTGTCGATCATTCCCCGGAACCTCTTCAGTATGTCCTTACG
>NZ_RZQG01000681.1:0-3282 GCF_003998635.1 Mesorhizobium sp. M7D.F.Ca.US.004.03.1.1 | reverse complement strand
GACGACCATGGCGCGACCGGGCCGGGCGCGGGCTGCCCGCCAAGCGGAGACACGGCCGTGAAGTTTGCGTTCCCGAGCCATCTGGTTCGACGCCTCGTGCTGATGATCGGCGGCGAGGCGATGCAGAGCGGCTTTCACTTTGCCCTCAACATCATGCTGTTGCACATGCTGTCGGCGCAAGGCTACGGCCTCTTCGCCATTGGCATGGTGATGGGCGGCGTCGGCCTGTCCTACATCAGGTCGCTCACCGCCGTTCCCGCCAGCATCTGGATGAGCAAAAGCACCAACAGCGCAGGCGTCGATGCCTATGACGTGGCGTTTGGAACGGCAGCGCTGATCGTGGCGTTGCTGATGGCCGTCGGTACGGCTGTTCTGATGCATCTGCTTGGCGATCCAAGCGGAATTGCCGCCGGCTGCTTCGTCGGCGCCTGGTCGTTGCGCAGCCATATGCGCACGGCTTTCTTCGCCCGTCGCCAGCAGGTGGTCGTTTCCATCAGCGACGGCGCTTTTACAATCGCCGGCATTGTCCTGACCGGGCTGACGATCTGGAAGGTCCAGGACCCGCTGCAGACCGTGTTCTATGCACTTGCCGCGGCAAATGTGTTCGGCATTTTCGTCCTGGTCCGACTGGCTCGGCGCACACTTCGCATCAGCTTCCGCATGCCGACGCGGCGACGCTATATCGGGCTCTGGCACCAGCTGCGCTGGTCGGCGTTCAGCGCGACCACCACCAACATCCAGGGGCAATGTCTGGCGCTGCTGGTCGCTGGCATTGCCGGGCCTGCCGCCTACGCGCCGCTGGCGGCGGTCCTGGTGCTGTTTGCCCCGCTGCGCATCATCAGTCTTGCTTTCGTCAACATGACGCAGCCGGATCTTGCCAGGCTGATGCGCAACAACGAAACAGGCCGTGTCTGGGCGCAGGCAAAGATCTGGGCGCTCGTCATGGGGCTCGGCGGGCTGGTTTATGGATGCGCCATCATGTTCGTCCTGCCGATGATAAAATCCCAGGCCCTCCAGGACGCCTCGGTCGGATTCATCGGGATTTTCGTGATCGCGAATTTTGTCCCGATCATGCTCTATATCATGCCCCGCATCGTGCTTGAGATACTCGGCGATTTCCGGATCGTCGCGTTCACCACGCTGGGCGGGGCGGTCGTCGGGCTGGTGCTGATCGCGATCCTGCTGGCGATTGCGTCGCCGCCGTGGGCGCTGGTGGGTTCCGCCATGTCCGAGATCTTCGTGCTCGCGGCATCATGGTATTTCGCACATCACCGCATATGGAATCTCGAGCATCCGGATGAGGCGCGCGACAGCCGATTGGGTTCGTGGCGGCGGGCGGTCTCGTTCGCGACGGCAAAACGATAGGAGAAGATGAAGATATGGCAGGCCAGGCAGTGCAAAGTGCTGCGGCGACCGGCTTGCCCGAAGGGCAGGTCCCCAATCCCGCAACCGTCGCCGCGAACCACGCCTATACGGCGCGATTGCACACCAGCCTGGAAGCGGCCAGGCCGCTCTGGCTGCGCTACGAGGCGGACGGTGTGTGCACCGCCCACCAGCACTATGCGTGGGCCGAGGGAATCGTCGCGCGGCTGATGCCGAAAGGTGCGGACGTGCTTATCGTAGAGGTGAACGACGCCGCAACGGGCGCGCCCCGTATGCTGGTGCCGCTGATGCGGCGAGCGGCCTTCCGCCATCGAGTGATCGAATGGCTGAGCTGTGGCGTTTGCGACTATTCGGCACCGCTGCTGGCCGACGCGAGTCCGTGGACGCGGCAATCCGCACAGGCCGCGTGGGCCGCGGTGCGTTCCGTGCTGCCGCCGGCGGACCGCATCAACATCACGGGAATTCCGCAATTGATCAGCGGCGTCGCCAATCCGCTGGCCTTGCTCGCGGCTACGCGCGATTCCCTCCATACCAGCTTCGGCCTCGCTATCGACGGCGACCCGGAAACCGTCCTCAAGCGTCTATGCAGGCCATCCTTCGTCAAGGCATTCAACAAGGACTGGCGCCGGATCGAACGGCTCGGCGGCGTGGAACTGGTCGAGGCCAACACACCGGCCCTGGTGGAGCTCATCTTCGGCAGCCTTGTGCGGATGCGGCTCAGCCGCTTTCGCGAATTGGGCCGTTTCGACCTGCTGACGCAGGGGACGGTTGTCGATTTCTACCGAAACGCCGCTCTCGAGGGGCTCTCGGATGGATCGGTGCGGCTCTTCGGGCTGCGCGTTGGTGAAGCTCTGATCGCAGTCCAATACCTGCTGGTCCATCAAGTTACTGTTCATGCTCTGCTGATATCAATCGACCAGGGCGCGGTGCCCAACGTCTCACCGGGACTTCTGATCATGGGCAAGTTGATGAGCTGGGCGCGCGAGAAGGGTTTCGACTATTTCGACCTGTCGGTAGGCAACCAGAGCTACAAGGAACATATGGGCGCCACGGGTTCGGCCCTGCGCGAGCTTTGCCACGGGATCACGGTGCGGGGCAATGCCGTGAGCACCGCGCTCGAGGTCCGCAACCGGACCGAGGTGTTCGTGCGCTCCAAACCTCGGCTGCTCAAGACGATCCAGGGACTGATGCGGGGTTTGCGGCGCTTGCGTGGAGGGCCGGAATGACAGGACAAGCACGTGGCAAGCCGGGCAATGCAAGTGGTTGCGATGACGGACGATGGGCCGGTTTTTCCGATTGCCGCCAGCGCCGGCGCCGGCGCGTGCTATACGGCGCGGCTGCACACCAGCTTTGAGACCGTCAAGCCGCTCTGGCTGCAACACCAGGCGGATGGCGTCTGCACCGCCCATCAGCACTACGCGTGGGTCGAGGGAATCGCCGCACGGCTGATGCCCAAAGACGCGGACCTGCTCTTCGTCGAGGTGAGTGACGCAGCGACGGGCGCGCCGGCCATGCTGCTGCCGCTGATGCGGCGCCGGGCCCGCGGCCACCACGTGATCGAATGGCTAAGCTGCCGCGTGTGCGACTATTCGGTGCCGCTGCTGGCGGATGCGAGAGCGTGGACCAGGCAGAGTGCCGACGCCGTCTGGGCGGCGGTCCGTGCCGTGCTACCGCCGGCCGATCGCATCCATATCGCGGGAATCCCGCAGCAGGTCCACGGCGTGGCCAATCCGCTGGCGCTGCTTTCGGTGGCGCGCGGTTCCATCCAGATCACCTCCGGCCTTGTCCTGCATGGCGAACCGGAGACGCTCATCAAGCGCATCTGCAAGCCGTCCTTCGCCAAGACCTTCCACAAGCAGTGCCGCGCCTTCGAACGGCGTGTCGGCCTCGACCAGAGCG
>NZ_RZQG01000680.1:0-3287 GCF_003998635.1 Mesorhizobium sp. M7D.F.Ca.US.004.03.1.1 | reverse complement strand
CTCGAAGCCGCACTCGCGGATGTCGAAAGAGAGCACAAGGGCGTGAAAGTGTCGCCCGGAGAAACCAGCCTGGAAGATGTTTTCATCCAGTTCATGTCCGGCTCGAAGGACAACATGGCATGAACAGTGTCTTTTCCTTCGCTCGGCTTGGCGCGCTGCTGATCAAGGAATTCATCCAGATGCGGCGCGACCGCATCACCTTCGCCATGATGCTGGGTGTGCCGCTGATACAGTTGGTGCTGTTCGGCTACGCCATCAACAACGACCCGAAAAGCCTGCCTGCAGCACTCGTGGCGACGAGCAACGATCCCTACACGCGTGCCATTGTCGCGGCGCTGCAGACCACCGGCTACTATCGTTTCGACCATGTCGCGCAAAGTGCTGCCGATGCGGAGTTCCTGATATCGCGCGGCGACGTCGCCTTCGTCGTCACCATCCCCGCCGATTTCGCCAAGAGGGTGGAGAGCGGCAACAACCCGCAGATCCTGATCGAGGCCGACGCCACCGACCCGGCGGTGGCCAGCGGCGCTATCTCGACGCTCGGCACCGTCGCTAGCCAGGCGCTGCTGAGGGCGCAAGGCACGCAGGAAGCCGCCGCCGAGGCCGCCAAGGGTCAGCTCGATGTCGTCGTACATCGGCGCTACAATCCCGAAGGCATCTCGCAATACAACATCGTGCCCGGCCTGCTCGGCGTCATCCTGCAGATGACCATGGTGATGATGACTTCGATCGCGCTGACGCGCGAGACCGAGCGCGGCACGATGGAGAACCTGCTGGCGATGCCGTCCAGCCCGCTCGAGATCATGCTCGGCAAGGTGCTGCCCTATCTGGCGGTCGGCGGCGTGCAGGTGGTGGTGGTGCTGGCGGCGGCCAAGCTTCTGTTCGCCATACCCTTCACCGGATCGATGTCGCTGCTGTTGACCGCCGTGCTGATCTTCGTGCTGGCGCTGGTGCTGCTCGGCTATACGATTTCGACCGTCGCCCGCACGCAGATGCAGGCCCTCCAACTCACTTTCTTCTTCTTCCTGCCGTCGATCATGCTGTCGGGTTTCATGTTCCCCTATCGGGGCATGCCGGACTGGGCGCAGACCTTCGGCGAGATCTTCCCGCTGACGCATTTCCTGCGCATCACCCGCGCGGTGATGCTGAAGGGCGCCGAACTGCCGGCGGTGGCCGGCGAGATCGGCTGGCTGGTGGTGTTCGTGGCGCTGTTTGCCGGTGTCGCATTGGTGCGGTTCAGGCGGACGCTCGACTAGCTCTCACGGGTTGAGTGATCTCGTACCGCTAACGAACGGACTTCCTCGGACATAGAAGCGTAGCGGGCGATCCGCGTCCTTCGTAATGCCGATCCGGATGCCCTGCCCGATGTCACCGGCCTGATGATCATCAATTGCCAGCCATAGCGGGCCTTCGCGGCAAAGATCGATCCCGTCGAGCGAACGATCGATACGCAACGCCTGGGCGAGCCTTCCCGGTCCTCGCGCCAGATCGCGCACGCGCTCGATGCCCCGATTGAGCCGCATGATGGCAATGCCCTCGAGCGGCTCGAGCGCCCTGATCAGCACACCGGTTCCGATCCCTGGCATCTCGCTCGAGACGTTGAGCATGTAGGAGACGCCGTAGGCGAGATAGACATAAGCGTGGCCAGGCCCGAGAAACAGCGAACGGTTGCGCGAGGTCATCCCCCGGTAACCGTGCCCGGCGGCATCGCCGACGACATAGGCCTCCGTCTCGACGATGCGGCCGCTGGCGACGCCTTCGGGCAGCTCGCGCACCACGAGTTTGCCAATGAGAGTGCGGGCAAGGGATGCCGTATCATCAGGCAGTTCCGAGCGCACGAGCGGGCGGCGGATGGTCATGCTCAGCGCGGCCAGGTTTCACGGCATCGGCTCGACCCATTGCGCGCGCGAAGGTCCCGGCTCGAACGGATCGGCGAAATACTGGGTCTCGCGGGCGACCTTGCCATCGAGGAACTCCATGATGCTCACGGTGTAGGACGGTCGCCCGTCATAGGCGAGGACAAATTCAGTGACCCAGAGATCGCCCCCGCCAACGATCCGCCGCACCGTGAAGCGCTTTTGATTGGGCTGCGCGGCGCGCGACGACTGGATGTTTTGCCGCCCGCTTATGCGCTCGCCCGACTGCGGATAGTCGAGCACCGCGTCCTCCCGGTAGATCTGGTGCTCCGCCTCGAGGTCATCAGCGTCGGAAGCAGCCCAGTGGCGATCCAGAGCCGCCCGAATCTCCAAGTCTTCCATGCCGGATCTCCCTCGGACATCGCGGTCGTGACCGGGCCTTTCGCTACCCTACGCCGCCGCCATGATCTCGGCATAGGTACCGAAATCGACATTGCCGCCGGAGAGCACCACGGCAACGCATTTGCCGGATAGCTCGATCTCACCCGATGACAGTGCCGCCAGCGCCACGCAGCCGCCGGGCTCGACCACGAGTTTGAGATAGGCCATGGCGTCGCGCATCGCCTGCGCGGTTGCCTTGTCTGAGACCGCGATGCCACCGGCAAGGTTCCTGCGGTTGATCTCGAAGGTGATCAGGCCGGGCTCGGCGGTCAGGATCGCGTCGCAGATCGAAGCGTGGCCGGGCTCGTTCGACACCCTTGCGCCTTCGATGAGCGAACGGCGGGTGTCGTCGAAATGCTCGGGCTCCACTGCCCAGACCGCGGTGTCGGGCGAGGCGTCTTTGACCGCAACTGAGATGCCGCTGGTCAGGCCGCCGCCGCCGCAGGGAATGACGACCGCGTCGAGGCTGACGCCAAGCGCTTTTGCCTGGCGCATCAATTCGAGGCCGATCGTGCCCTGTCCAGCGATGATGGCCGGGTCGTCGAAGGGCGGCACCAGCACCATGCCCCTTTCGATATAAGGGCGCACCACGGTCATGCGGTCGTCGCGAAAACGGTCGAACGGCACCACCTCCGCGCCCATCTTGCGGACATTGGCGATCTTCATCGCTGGCGCGTCTGAAGGCATGGCGATGACCGCCTTGACGCCGAACATCGCGGCCGAAGCGGCGACGCCCTGCGCATGATTGCCCGACGAGAAGGCAACCACGCCTCGGCTGCGTTCTTCTTCACGGAGCGACGACAGCTTGTTGTAGGCGCCACGGAACTTGAACGAGCCGGTACGCTGCAGCGTTTCCGGCTTGAACAGGATCCGGCCGCCGAAGCGCTTGTTCAGCTCCTGCGATTCGATCAAGGGGGTTTCGACGATCAGGCCGGCAAGCCGGGCTGCGGCGGCGTGGATGTCGGCGATGCCGGGAGGGGTGGTCATAGT
>NZ_RZQG01000067.1:0-13669 GCF_003998635.1 Mesorhizobium sp. M7D.F.Ca.US.004.03.1.1 | reverse complement strand
CCTTGAACCTCGGCGACGCTCATGTAGCTCTTGTACTCGTCGAACCGGTCACGCGTGTTGGCAATGCGCAGCTGACCGCATTTGTGCCAGCCGACATGCTGGCCAGTCTCCGCTTCGAGGTCCTCGTAGATCTCGATTGTCTTCTTGATCATCCGGCCGATGTTGATGCTGCGCGCGTAGGACGGGATAAGACCGGCGGCGTGCCAGGTGGAGCCGGCCGTCAGTTGCGTGCGCTCCAGCAGCGCGACGTCCGTCCAGCCGCGTTTTGTCAGACCGTAGAGAATGGCCGCGCCTACGCAGCCGCCGCCGACAACTACGGCTCGAGCATGACTTTGCATGAGAAGAGTATCCTCTTTGTGAAATTCCTGTCACCTTACAAAGCCCGACGGTGCTTGTGATCTTGCTAAAAAATGCCCCGAGGCATAACCTGGATTTATGCATCGACTTCGGTCCCTCGTGCCTTCGGCCAACTATCTTTTCGTGTTCGAAGCCGCCGCCCGACGGCAGAGTTTTACGGCGGCCGCCGAAGAGTTGAACATAAGTCAGCCTGCTGTAAGCAAGACGATTCGGCTCTTGGAGGATGCAACTGGACTGAAGCTTTTCCGGCGCGAGCATGCACGCCTGGAACTCACTGCCGAAGGCCGGCGGCTCTATAAGGAAACGCAGGAGGCGTTCGACCACCTGCACATGGTGATCTCAGCGCTCAGGCAGAAGCATTCGAAGGATATCGTCCGCGTTTCTTTCTCCGCTTCTTTCGTGCAGCTATGGCTGCTGCCACGATTGAATGATTTCAAGGCGCAATATCCGGATGTCGCCCTTCGCATCGAGGAAAGCGGTCGCGACGATCAGGACCTCATGGAGGAGGATATTGATCTGTCGGCGCGGCTTGGCACTGGCAAATGGCCAGGGGTCCATGCCTGGCATTTTGCAACTGAAGAGGTAGGGCCGGTATGTAGCCCGGCTTATCTCAAGGAGCATGGACCGATCCATCTGCCGGTCGAACTCGTCAATCACGCGCTGCTGCATTGCGAGGAGCGCCACCGTTCACGTATGGGCTGGCGGGAATGGTTGGAGCGCAACGATGTCCCCGTCACCAGGCTAACGCAGGGCTTCGTCTTCACTGACGCCCTGAGCACAATTGAGGCAGCTGTGCTTGGACAGGGGGTCGCACTTGGGTGGAAGCATCTGGTGCACGACCATATCCGGGCGGGGCGGCTTGTTTGCCCAATTCGCTTGAACTATCGGTCCGGCCAAAGCATCCATATCGTCATGCCGGCACAGCGTCCCCCGAAGCGGGGCGCGGAGCTGTTCCGTGATTGGCTTCTTGAGCAGGATGCCGACGCCTTGATTGCCACCTAGCTTATTTGCCGAACCGGTCAACTCTTCGGCCGACCGATCACATAGTCGGAAACCTTCGGCAGAAAGGTCTCGCTGTAGTAACCGCGGGGCTTGTCGCCGACTGACGCGCCGGCGTTGAGGATGCCTGCCTGATAGTCATCGGCGAAAAGCGAATAGGGATAGACAGGCTCGACGGCACTGGCCGCGTCGAGTTGCTTGCGCAACGGTTCGGGGATCTCAAAGTCGAGCGATGATAGGTTGTCGTCAAGCTGCCCGATACGGCTTGCTCCGATAATGGCGGCACCTATACCCGGACGGGCGACCACCCAGTTCAGTGCCACCTGTGCCATGCTACGGCCTATTTCAGTCGAGACCTGTTTGAGGACTTCCACGATCCGAACGTTGCGTTCGGTGAAGAAGCCAAGACCGTTGCCGGAGGCATCGAGGGCAAGACGCCCGGGAGTCTGCCGGCCAGTATGATACTTGCCGGAAAGCAGACCCATGGCGAGCGGGCTCCAGGCGGTGATGCCAAGGCCCAGCGCCTGCGCTAGCGGCACGAACTCGTTCTCGATGCTACGCTCCGCAAGTGAATAGGGAAGTTGTAAGCTGATCAGCGGCGTCAGAGCATGTGCTTCCGCCCAGGTCTGGGCGCGCGCCGCATACCAGCCCGGCACGTCGGAGAGCCCGGCGTAGCGGATCTTACCGGCCCGTACCAGATCGTCGAAGGACCGCATGACTTCCTCGACCGGAGTCATACGATCCCAAGTGTGCAGGAGAAACAGGTCGATATAGTCGGTCTTCAATCGGCGCAGCGAGGCATCGACGGCGCGCATCAGGTTCTTGCGGCCGTTGCCACCTGCGTTCGGGTTGCCTGGTTCAAGGCAGTTCGAGAACTTGGTGGTGATGACCACGCGATCGCGCGCAGCTGCTTCGCTCACGAATTTGCCGACCAGCGTTTCGCTCATGCCTGCTGCGTAGGAATCGGCTGTGTCGATGAAATTGCCGCCGCAATCGAGGTATCGATCGAAGATCGCACGTGCGGCGGTCTCATCGGACCCCCAGGAGCCGCCGAGACCGCGTATGCCACCATTGCCGAAGGTCATCGTTCCAAGCGCGATACGGCTCACCCGCAAGCCCGAACGGCCGAGGAGATAGTAGTGATCAGCAGACATGGATGGCATTCCTGTTTGGCGTCCGGCCGATCTTGCTTGTTCTTACATGTGGCCGGAGTAGGCCTTGCGGGTGACACTCTGCTGCACGTGGTTGATCATGGTGATGAAATCGAAGACCGGGCGCCCGGTTGCCGCCTGAACCGCGTGAGCGTAGGGCGGCAGATCGCTGCATTCGAGCAGGATCGAGCGAACATCGGGGTTGTCCTTCACGAGCTTGCGGGCAACTTCGGTGACCTCGCGTTCGATCGCGGCGGAATCGAGCGTGCCTTTCTCATCAAGGATCGCCTCACGGAATTCGGTCTGCGCTTCCATGCCGGCAACCGCTATCGGGATGTTGCCCGGAACGTTGCATGACTCGAAATGATGGGGCGTCAGACAAGCTCCATTGGCGGCGATAATGCCGACGGTGCCGCCAGAGAACGCGTGCATGAAGGGAACCTGCATGATGCTTGAGAGAAAAACCGGAATGTCGACGGCAGCGGCTACTTCCCTCTGGAAGTATGCCATGAACCCACACGCGCCGGTGATCGCTTTGACACCACGGCTCTGCAATTCCAGGGCAGCCTCCACGAAAACCTCGCACAGCGCGGGGTCGCGCTGGTTTATGAGCCGCTCGCTTGTGGCGCCTCGCACTTCCTGGTAGCGGACCGGAAATTGATAGGTCGTCGCGTTGCCAACATTGCCTGGTACGCATGGATAGGCAGCATCAAGAATTAGAATGCCGATCGATTCACCATACCACGACTGGGTCTTGCGAGTGACTGAGTGGACAGCCATCGTTTTGTCTCCGCAATTCTTCTTGTTTCGAGTTTTCCGCCCCGCCAAAAGCGGGGCGGAAGATTTGACCCAGATTTATTTCTCAGTGGATGAGACGCGGCGCACCCGTGTCGGCAGCCGTACCGTCCAGGCCATAGGACTTGATAATCGTCACGATCGTTCCGTCGGCATGCATGGCTTCGATGTCAGCGTCGAGCGCGGCACCGAAATCCTTGGCGGCGGAAGCATAGGGGAAAGCCGCCTGAGCTGCCTCTTTCGTCGCCTTCACGCGTTCGTCCGGAACTGTGACCTTGACCTGGATATCCTTCAGAGCGCCGCTCTTTTGCGCGACGACACCGGTCGAGTAGCCATCGAAGGCAACGTCGATGCGGCCTGACAGGAGGTCCTGCTGCAAGTTCACCGAGTTCGGATAGAGCTTGAGCTTGGAGCCGAGCATCGCCTTCAGGTCGCTGACCCAGAGGTAGCCCTGCACGGTACCGACACGCTTTTCGCCCAGATCGGCAAGCTTCGTCAGGCCCTCTTTCGAATAGATGCCCATCTGATCGGTATAGAGAGGACCAGAGAGGTTCATGACTTTTGCGCGCTCAGCGGTGCGATACCAATCACCGACAGTTATGTCGGCCTGTCCTGAAAGGACGTATTGAATGGCGGCCGCCGGATCGACAGCAATCGCCTTGACGGTCAGGCATTCCCGCTTGGCGAACTCGTTGGCGATATCGCCATCAATACCCTTCAAGTTGCCATTCGCTTCGAGGTAGGAGTGGGGAACCAGGGTGGTGACGGCAACGGTCAATGAGCCTGTCGAAACCGTCGCGAACTTGTGCTTTGGCGTGCAGTCCTGAGCGAAGGCTGCCTGGCCGAAGGCAAGGGTACCTGTGATGCCGGTGAGAAAAAGGCGGACTGCGTTCTTCAGTGAGTAGGCCATGCTGGTAGGATCCTTTCCTTGTGAAGATCTAGCGAAGAGCATACGAACCCGCCCGCCTTTCGAGATAGCTGACGATCAGGGCGGCGGGGATGGAGATGAAGGCGTAGAGGGCGCCGGCTGTGAGCAGCACCGGAAAGTAGCGGAATGTGTTCGATCCAATTTCGTAGGCGCGGCTGACGAGCTCCGGCAGAGCAATCGTGAAGCAGAGCGACGTCCCCTGAAAGATCAAGATGGAGAAACCAAGGAGTGCGGGAAGCGCGACGCGCAAGCCTTGCGGCAACAAGACGTACCGCAGCGTGTCGAGCCGATTGAGCCCTATCGACAGAGCGGCCTCGCGCTGGCCGTCCGGGATGGACTGCAGGCTGGCGCGGATGATCTCGCTGGTATAGGCGCCGGTGTTCCAGGTGAGCGCTATGACAGCAGCCGCAAAGGATTCCAGCGCCAGGCCGGCGGATGGCAATCCAAAGTAGATGAACTGCAGCAACACAAGCGCCGGTGCGCCGCGGCCGACCTCCACGAGGAACAGCGAAGCAGCTTTCACGGACTTCCTCTTCGCCAGTACGCCAAGGGCGAGCAAGAGCCCAAAGGGAATGCCGAACAACAGGCTGAAGGTCGTGACTTGCAGGCTTATCGACAGGCCGGCAAGCAGGTCCGGCATCCAAGCCGCAAGTTCATCGGAGGACGGGAACATCAGCGGGCCACCTTCGCCTGCAGATAGCTGTCAGCAATACGGGAAAGCCATGCGACCGGCAGACTGATCAGCACATAGATCAGACCGACCACGGCGAAGACTTCCAGACCGCGGAAAGTCAGCTGCGACTGCTGATTGCCGTAAAAGGTGAGTTCGGTGACGCCGATGGTGGAGGCGACCGCGGTTTCTTTCATCAGGCCAATAAGGTAGCTCGCCGCGGAGGGGAGTGCGACGCGAAACGTCTGTGGCGCGACGATATCGACGAGAGTAGACCAGCGTCCGAGATTGAGGGCGGAAGAGGCTTCCCATTGGCCAGGATGGATTGAGGCAAGCGCTCCACGATAGATTTCCGCCATGTTGGCGGCAGAGATCAGGCCGAGGCTGGCGACTGCCGCGCCGAATGGGCTGATCGGAAGATAGCCCGTTCCAAGGCCGAAGAAGACGATAAACAGCCACAGGATTGGCGGGATGCCACGCACGATCTGGATGATTGTCATTGAAAGCCCCCGCAGTGGTACCGAGCGGCTCTGGCGGGCGGCGAGAAGCGGCATTCCGAGAAGCGCGCCGATCAGGAAGGCCCCAAGGGTCAGGCCGAGCGTCCAGGGCAAACCGCGCAGGATCGGCAACAGGTCGGCGGCACTCATCGGTCGTGAACCGCACGAAGGAACCGTTTCGTGCGCTCGTGCTGCGGATTGCGCATGACCTCAGTGGAGGGACCTTTTTCGACGATCCTGCCATCGGCCATGATCATGACCGTGTCGGACACGTTTTCAGCAAAGCTCATCTCGTGAGTGACAACGATCATCGTCATGCCGGTCTCGGCAAGCTCGCGCATGACTGCCAGCACTTCGAGACCAAGTTCCGGGTCGAGCGCCGACGTCGGTTCGTCGAAGAGCATAACTTGAGGGTCGAGTGCCAGCGATCTGGCGATCGCGACACGCTGCTGCTGGCCGCCGGAGCAGCGGGCGGGATATTGCCCGGCTTTGTCCCCAAGTCCAACGCGTTTCAGCAGCTGCATCGAGCGCTCTTCAGCTTCCTTGCGGCTACGCCCGAGCACTCGCTCCTGCGCGAGGCTGATGTTTCTGAGCACCGTCATATGGGGAAAGAGATTGAATGACTGGAACACCATACCAACGGAGCGGCGCAACCTCGCAAGCTCGGTCGAAGAAGCTGGTATCGCGGCGCTGAGGGTGATGTCGCCGATGGTGACAAGGCCACCATCCGGCGGTTCAAGATAGTTGATGCAACGGAGCAGCGTGCTCTTGCCGGAGCCGCTCGGCCCTATAATGGCAACGACCTCTCCAGACATAACCTCGAGATCAATGCCCTCGAGGACTGTATGGCCGCCATAGCGCTTGCTAAGGTTGTCAAGCTGGATCAAGGGGCGCTTCGGCGCGCCGGCGATGGCAGGCCCCTCGACCAGGCGCACGACATTTGCACCTGCTCCAGACTTCTCGTATCCTCGATCCGTCATATTTGGTCCTTCGCCCTGGACACAGTAGCCAGCTCCGCCCATCGGATTCCTACGTCCGGAAGCCACCTGCTACCTAGAAGACATATACCTTGGCTCACGGCGGGTTGTTCGACGCAGTCAAGTCAGGTCGGCAATAGCGCCCAACGCTGGCCCGCTCGCCCCGACCCAGCGGTCTTGACCCAGGCAGTTCCCTTATTATTAGGGTCACCTTAGATGACGGCGATCGCCAGGATCAGTGCAAATAAAGTGGAGATGTCCATACCCTGGAGTTATGGATGGCTTCATTGTCAATTCTTCGGCAAGCACGGAGCGGCTGGCTTCTCGTGTAACTGCGAGAAGGCTGCGTTCGCTCTCAACACAGGACAAGCCTTCTTCAGGCATCGATTCGATGCCGCTTCGGTTGCTCCCTCACAGGCTGCCGCAACATCTTCTGGTTTGGCGGCGACGCGGAACCCGTTGCCCCCGCCGCCGGTCGAAGGTCTGCAACAAAGAGGCCCAGCCCAGCCATGCACCGTTTGTCTATTCCAACTGCTCTGTTGATCTCTTTGGTGAAGGCCTACGGGATTTGCGTCTGGGTCTCCTCATCCGATCCGATAAACCTGTTCCAAGCCCAGGCGTCACCGTTGGGAAATGCGCGGCTCCGTCGCCCCCTCTGACCGGCCTCGTTGAGTACACGATTTCACCGTCGATGGTCGCGTTCTCCAGATGGTCGATGATGATTTTCCCTTGCACCAAGCAGACCGTGGATCACAAGGACCGTCAGGCTTGGCACCGGTAAGTCGCGGCTGGCTTGTTTGTTTCCCTGGTCGATCAAAGCCCGCGCCATGAAGGGACCAGTGACGCGGGCCGGCTGAGGCTTTGACCTACCCAGCCTGCGACGGATGCCAGTGACAACATCCGAGCACGAACTGAACTAATCTGAAAGTGCTAATGTTCCAAAAACCCGGCGGTTCATCGCTTCACTGGAAGGTCGGCTTCCATCCCTCGCGGTTGCGCTCGCGCTGCAGGCCCATGCAAAACCGGCGTCCTGAAGCCACTTTCGACTCCTGCGGCGCCTCGCTCCAGGTCGGCTCGTTTCAGCACCGCAGGGACTCCTACCCGGCGATGATGGCCTTCAACTTGTCGACCAGCACCGGCATGATGCGGTTGAGGATGTCCTCGCCCATCTCCTTCGTCGCCAGTGTCGCCTTGCCGTTCATGCCACCGCTGTGTGGGGCCAGCGACTTGCGCGAATAGGCCTCGTGCCATGGCTTCTTCAGCACAAAATCCTCGGCGCGCTCCATGTGAACGAGGCCGCCTATGGCGATTGCCAGCGAAGTCTCTTTCTCGTCTGCATGGCTCATCGGCACGCCGCCGGTCAGGAAATAGCACCAGTGCGCCGGCTGCATGTCGGGGTATTTCTCCCAGGCGCGCTGGAAGCCGAGCGTGGCACCGATGCCGTTGCCGCCATGGCCAGACAAGACGATGATCTTCTTGAAACCATGGTGGCAAAGCAGCATGCAGATGTCGCCTATCACCATGCCGAGCGTCTCGGCCTTGACGCCGAGCGTGCTGACGTACTCCCAGTTCGTGTCGGCGAAACCGTAAGGAATGGCCGGCAGCAGGATGGCGCCGGTCTCCTGGCACAGCCGGCGCGAGAAATACTCGGCCGAATAGGTGTCGAAACCGCTTTCCAGATGGGCGCCGTGGGCCTCGATGAGCCCCACTGGCAGGATCACCGGAAGGTTGCGGTCGAGGGCGCCGATTTCGGGGTCGGTGAGCTTGCTCCATTCGATCATGACGGTTCTCTCTTGGCCTGGCGCAGCTTCTGCAAGGTGCGATAAACGGGCAGAAGCTGTTCGGTTAGGGTTTGGTAGCTCTCGCTGGACGGCGCGTAGGCTGCGTGGCCAGCGGCGTCAGAGTCGAAACGCTCGACAGCGAGATAATCAGGCGAAAACCATTTTGTGTCCGCAAGCCCGGTCGCTCCGACGGCGATGCTGGCGGCAAGGGCGGCGCCACGCGCCGCGTTGACCTCGGACTGTGCGGTCCACAGGCTGAGCCCTGTCACATCGGCCTTGATGCGGTTCCACAGCCCGTTGCGCGCGCCTCCGCCGACATTGACCACCGTCGACAGCGCGACATCGGGTGCCAGCCGGCGCGCCGCACTGAGCCAGCCATTCAGTTCAAAAGCACTTGCTTCCAGCAAAGCGCGATAGAAATCGCCAGGCCCGGTCTTGTCGTCGAAGCCGATGAAGGCGCCCTTGATCGAGGCCTCGAAGGGACTGACCCTGCCATTGAAATGCGGCACGGCCAATATGCCGTTGCTGCCGCGCGGCGTTTGCGCGGCCAGCACTTCAAGCTCCTCATAGGACTTGCCGAACGTCTCGCGCAGCCAGCGGTGGGCAAGGCCAGTGCTGGTGGTGAAGCCAAGCAGATAGAACCGCCCCGGTGCTGCCGAGGGCATGCATGACAACAGCCCGTCCGGATCGGTGACGAAACGGTCGACGGTGACCGCGAAATGCGCCGACGAGCCGCTGGTGTCGATACAGATGCCGGGTTCGACGCCGCCGGCCGCCAGCCAGCCGCCCGTGCCGTCGCCCATGCCGGCAGCCACCGGCGTGCCGGCCGTGAGGCCGCAAAGCGCGGCGATTTCAGCCGAGATGCGACCGGCGATCTCGAACGGATCGGCGATGCGGGGAAGCAGACGCGCCGGCAGGCCGCAGCGCTCGGCAAGGTCAACATCCCATTTGTTGGCCGCGACGTCGAAGCAGCCGAACAGATTGGCTTGCGTGCGGTCGCACACAGCTTCATGCGCCGCTGCGCCGGTCAGCCTGCCAACCAGATAGCCGGCAGGCGCCACGACGCGCACCAGCCGCTTTTCCAGATCGGGGTCGAGTCGGAGCCATCGCCTGACACGCGGCGTGACGAACGGAATGATGCCGTTCTTGGCCAGAATCTCCGGGCCATGGGCGGCCAGCAGTTCCTCTCTGTCAGCATCGGCCCTGGTGTCGAGCCACATTTCGTGCGGGGTGACAGCTTCGAAATTCTCGGCGACACCGATGACGCCGCCCATCTGCGCTGCAATGCCAACGCCAATGATGTCGGTCTGCGGAAAGCGGTCTGTCAGCGCTTTGATGGCAGTCAAGGCCGATTGCAACAGCAGGTCGGGCGACTGCTCGCCCCATCCTGGCTGTGGCCGCTGGAAATCGACGGCGACCGCGTGCGAACCGAGCGGGCGCCCGTCAAGCGCAACCAGAGCTGCCTTGGTCGACTGGGTGCCCAGGTCAAGCCCCAACACCGCCGGCGAAACACTCACGAAACCCTCCCTGCCGCTGGCAAAAAGTTCAGCGGTGTCATAATGTCATGACCACAAGGTAGATTCGAGAGGCTTTTGGATTGGCCAGCGAGCCCAACTACAAACGAATTGCCCGGCTTCTGGAAGCAAAGATCCAATCCGGTGACTTCCCGCCGGGGCACCAGTTGCCGCCCGAACGCGAGCTTTGCGAGATTTATGGCGTCAGCCGTATCACCGCTAGACAGGCGCTGGCGGAGCTTTCCTCGCGCAAGCTCGTGGTCCGCAACCAGGGGCAAGGCACGTTCGTCGCCAAGGCGGCGATCGAATCCTCGCTGCTCGGCTTCTTCAGCATTTCCGAGGCGCTGAAGGCCGACGGCCGGCTCGTGTCGACACGCGTCATCAGCAGGAAGCTGACGACGCCCGACCGCGCCGAGGCGGCCGCGCTCGGCTGTGACCTGGCCGACGAGGTGCTGCGGCTCGAACGGCTGCGCTTTGTCGACGGTGACCCCTATGCCCTGGAGACCTCTACCTTGATCAGCAGCCGCTATCCTGGTCTCGACCGCTACGATTTCGGCGCGCGCTCGCTCTACGACGTGCTGGCGAGAGAATACGGTACCCAGCTTGTACGCGCCCGCGAAACGTTGGCGCCGGTGCTGATCACCCGCGAACAGGCCGCATTGCTCGACGTCGGCGTAGAGCAGCCCGCGATGCGTCTGACCCGAACTACCTTCGACAACCGCAATGTCGCGGTCGAGGCGTCGGGTGCGCTTATCAGGGGCGATCGCTGCCAATTGTGGCTTGAACTGTGGGCCGACCAGCGCGCCAGTCTCCACACCAATTGAGTGCCTGATCATAGGCGTGCCGCCACGGACTGTTCACGCCCGTATGTCGCCACCACAAGCAGGATAACCACGCCAAGCAGAGCCTGCTGGATCGCGGCGCTGAAATTGTTGGCGACCAGGACCGTGGTGATCTCGGTCAGGATGATGGCGCCGAGGATGGTGCGGCCATAGCCGCCCCGCGCACCGATCAATGAGGTGCCGCCAATGACGACGCTGGCAATGGTGTTGAACAGATAGGGCGTCGAAATGCGCGGATCGCCTTGCGTGCTGAAGCCGGCGAGCAGGATGCCGGTGACGGCGGCGAGTACGGCGCTCAGTGCGAAAGTCAACACCCAGACCCGGATCGTTGGGACCTGCGCCAACCGCGCCGCCGGCAGGCTGGCGCCACTGGCATAGATGCGTTTGCCGAACGGGGTGCGACGCAGGATGACGATCATACCCAGCGACAGCACGGCCCAGAAAACGAGAACAGGCGGGATTGGCAGGCCAAAGGTGGTGCCCGACGGTGCGACGAACTGGTTGAGCCATTTCGGGGCGTATCCGGTCGGCTGCCCGCCCGTCCACGCCAGTATGGCGCCCATGATCACAGCGCTGACGCCCAGCGTGACGATGAGCGGATTGAGCTTCAGCGCACGTGACGCAAATCCGTTCAAGGCCCCGAGGACGGCGCTGACCAGCAGGATGGCCAAAGCTGTGACTGGGAACGGCCAGCCATTGCCGGTAAACTCGGCTGTCGCGACATTGGCGAAGGCGATGAAACCGGGAATGGCAAGGTCGATGCCGCCGAGCAACGCGACCGCTGTCTGACCGGCGGCGGCAATGCCTATGAAGGAGGCCAGCACCAGCATGGCCAGGATGCTGCGCCAGCCGCCGAAGCCGCTGATGGTCAGCATGCCGATGGCATAGAGTGCGACCAGTGCCACCACCTGCGGCCACAGTGTCTGCTTGAAGCTATGCCAGAAGCTGATCATCGCGCGCCTCCCCGACTGTTCGAAAATCGCGTCAGTCCCGCGTTGAGGATCAAAGCTGCGATCAGTGTCAGGCCGAACACGACCTGCTGCCAGAACACCGAGACGCCGTAGTTGGTGAGCAGGTTCTGGATCAGGAATAGCGACAACGCACCGAAGGCGCTGCCCCACATGCTGCCGCGACCGCCCGCCAAGCTGATGCCGCCCAGGGCCGCCGCCGTGATGACCTGCAAGGTGAAGGGAGCGCCGACATTGGCATCTGCAGACTGGATCAGCGAGGTCAGCGCAATGCCGGCGCAGGCCGAAAACAATCCGCACAGCGCATAGGCGATGATGCGCACGCGCGTTACGTCGATACCGGCCGAATAGGCGACGCGATCGTCACCGCCGACGGCAAGCAGCGTCTTCAGGAAGGGCGTGCGGCCGAGCAGGAACCAGACCAGAACGGGGCCCACGACGAACAGCAGCGGACCGGGAACACCGCTGATCGAACGCGACAGCGCGGCAAACCACGGCGGCACCGGCCCGAGCGGACTGGGCAGCAGCCAGAGATTGACGCCGGCGAGCACAAGATAGGTGCCGAGCGTCGCCACGATCGGTTGCAGCCGCACCACCGCGACCAGCCAGCCATTGGCGGCGCCAACCGCGAGGCCAACCGCCAGCAGCAGCGGCACGGCACTCCACCAATCGCCAAGACCGGCGGGGATCAGGGCGGTGACGACCAGCACGTTGATGAAGCCCATCAGCGGTCCGACCGAAAGGTCCATGCCGCCGCCGCCCGATAAGATGGCAGGGGTGACGGCCATGGCACCGATCAGCAGCGGCATGGCGACACTAACCGAGCCGGCGAGAAAGCGTGGCGATAGGATGATCGGATCTTGCGCAATGCTGGCGATCAGCAGGACGGTAAACAGCAGCCCGGCAAAGACAGTCGGATCGCGCCAGATTTTCGAGGCCCTGCCGCTCATGGTTCACGTCCGAACAGGCCGGCGATCAAAGTCTCGCGTGTGAGACCGTCGCGGTCGAGAACGCTGTATAGGGTGGCATTGTGGAAGATCGCCACGCGGTGGCACAGCGCCAGCAGCTCCTCGATTTCGGTCGAATGAATGACCACCGAAATCCCGGCCGCTGCCTGCTCCAGAAGCAACGCGTAGATATCCTGCTTGGTCGCCAGATCGACGCCGCGTGTCGGATCGTTGAGCACCAACACGCGCGGCTTCTGCGCCAGCGTGCGCGCCAGTATCACCTTCTGCTGGTTGCCGCCGCTGAGGCTGGTGATGGCATGGCCAAGCGCGCCGAACTTGACGCCCAGCCGCGCAAACAACGGTGCGCGTTCCGCCGCCACCCTGGCCTCGTCGACGAGCCCGAAACGCGTGTAGCGGTCGAGTGTCGAAATCGAGAAATTATCGGCGATCGATAGCGGCGCGAAGATGCCTTCCAGTTTGCGGTCGCGCGGCACGTAGGCGACGCCGTGACCGACGAAATCGGCCTGACCGCGAATCACGTCCCCGGTCTCGCCGCGAACGGCGCCGGCCAACGGCGTGCGCACACCACCGACGATCTGTGCGAACAGATCGGCGCCGTGGCCCTCGAGGCCTGCGAGGCCGAGGATTTCACCGGACCGGACCAGCAGATCGACGGGGTTGGCATGGATCGCGAGCCCGATGCCGGATGCGGTCAGCCGAACAGTGCCGGTCGCTGTACCGGTTTCGCGAGGCCGCAGCACCGCCTCCAGCCGGCCCGACATCAGTTCCAGCAAACGCGCAGGGTTCGCCTCGGCGATGGGCAATGTCGCCACCGTCTCGCCCGAACGCAGCACCGTCACCTCGTCAGAGAGGGCTGATATCTCGTCCATCTTGTGGGTGATGAACAGCACCGACAGTCCGGTGTCGACACGGCGGCGAATGGCGGCGAACAGTCGGTCGCGCGTCGAGATGTCGAGGGCAGCGGTTGCCTCGTCGAGGATCAGAAGCTTCGGCTGCAGCAGCAGCGAGCGCGCGATGACCGCTGCCTGACGCGTGCCGAGGTCGAGATCGGCGACTTTTGCGTCGAGATCGAGCAGAACGTCGCCAAGCAGTTCCGACAGGATCGCGGCGGCCAAGCGCATCACGCCCCGGCATGTTCCAACCGCAGAGTTGCTTGACTTGCTCGACCGGCAAGGTGCTGATTTCGGGCAAGATAGATCCGCATCGTCAGCCGCATGAACGC
>NZ_RZQG01000679.1:0-3295 GCF_003998635.1 Mesorhizobium sp. M7D.F.Ca.US.004.03.1.1 | reverse complement strand
TGCAATCAAGGGCTGCATTTGCTGGAGGGATTTAATCAAGTTTTCACGCTCCGTCGCTAATATAACGACAAGCTGTGTCGGCGACGTGCCGGGACGGCCTTGCCTGCCTCGTCGCGGGCACCCTCGGGCTTGGGCCATTCCTGATGCGCGTTATATCATGTAACGCCACGGAGCATAATTTGTGGCTTGTCCTGCTGGCGGCGCTGATGTGCGTCACTGGCTGCTGGGTGACGATCGGCCTCTTCGACCGTGCCAGGAAAACCGCCGGCGTGCAGATGCGGGGCTGGCTGTTCCTGACAGCGGTTGCCGCCGGCTCCTCGATCTGGTGCACGCACTTCATCGCCATGCTGGCCTATCAGCCCGGCGCGCCGATCACCTTCGATCCGGTCCTGACCATGGTGTCGCTGGTCATCGCCATCGCGGGCACCGGAGCCGGCTTCACCCTAGCCTCCGACAAGAGCCGGCGTCTTGCCCCGGAATGGGGCGGATGCGTCGTCGGGCTGGCGATCTCGGCCATGCACTACATCGGCATGATGGCCTATCACGTTGCCGGCATCGTCGAATGGGACAGCTCCTATATTGCCGCTTCACTGGTGATTTCGGCGGCGTTTTCCGCCGTGGCCGTCGGCCATGCCGTGCGTCGGCCATACCGCTGGTCGCACTATCTCGCCATCGGGCTGCTGGTGCTGGCGATCGTCGGCCTGCATTTCACGGCGATGGCGGCGGTGGCCGTGACGCCGCTGTCCTTCATCACCACCGGCACCAACCCCGACATTCTGGTGGCGATGGCGGTCGCCGTTGCCGTTGTCGGCCTGATCGTCGCAGCCACCGGCTTCGCCAGCTACCTGATCGACGAACGCGGCCGCCTGGAGAGCTTCGAGCGGCTTCAGCATCTTGCCCTCAACGACGCCCTTACCGGTCTCCCCAACCGGGTCTCCTTCAACGACCGCCTCGACCATGAGATCGAACGGGCGCGGGAAGACAAGGACACGATGACGGCCGTCATCGTCATCGATCTCGACCGCTTCAAGGAGATCAACGACCTCAGGGGGCACGCGGCCGGCGACCAGGCGCTCAAGATCGTCGCCCGCAGGCTGTCGAAACTCATCGGCGAGGGCGAATTCGCCGCAAGGCTCGGCGGTGACGAGTTCGCCGCGATCAAGCGCTTCAAGGATCAGAACGACCTTCTCGGCCTGGTCTCGCGGCTGGAGAAATCCCTGTTCGAGCCGTTGCGGCTCGACGATTTCGAAATCGCCGCCGGCGCCAGCATCGGCGTCGCCGTCTATCCGCGCGACGGGGCTGATCGCGAGCGGCTGGTCAGCAATGCCGACCTCGCCATGTACCGGGCGAAGAACGATGTGACGCGGGCCGTCTGCTTCTACGAATCCGCCATGGACGAGACGGCGCGGGCGCGCCGCGCGCTGGCCACCGACCTTCGGCAGGCGATCGAGCGCGGCGAGCTTTCGCTCCATTATCAGGTGCAGACCTCCGTCCCGACCGGCGCCACCTGCGGCTACGAGGCGCTGCTGCGCTGGACCCATCCCGTGCATGGCATGATCCCGCCGGTCGAATTCATTCCGATTGCCGAGGAGAACGGCTCGATCATGGCGATCGGCGAATGGGTGCTGCGGACCGCGTGCCGCCAGGCAGCCTCGTGGGACAATAGCCACAAGATCGCGGTCAATCTGTCGCCGGTGCAGTTCGCCCATGCCGATCTCGCCAAGCTCGTCCACCAGATCCTGGTCGAGACCGGGCTGTCGCCGAAACGCCTGGAGCTCGAGCTGACCGAATCGACGATCGTCGCCGACAAGGTGCGCACGCTGCATGTCCTGCGCCAGATCAAGGCGCTGGGGGTGACGATCGCGATCGACGATTTCGGCACCGGCTATTCCTCGCTCGACACGCTGCGCTCGTTTCCCTTCGACAAGATCAAGCTCGATCGCTCGTTCATGGCCGATGTCGAGCGAAGCCCGCAAGCCAAGGCGATCATCCGGGCGGTGCTGACGCTGGGCCGCAGCCTCGATATTCCGGTGCTCGCCGAAGGCGTCGAGACGCATGTCCAGCTCACCATCCTGCAGGTCGAGGGCTGCAACGAGGCGCAAGGCTATTTCCTCGGCCGGCCCAAGCCGATCGATCAAATCCTGCTTATTGGCGGCCCCGACGTCCGGAACGATCAGCCTGCCGCCACGGAACCCGCCAGGATGCGGCTGAGCAGGCAGGCATAGGATTTACGGCGGCTGGGCGCCCGTTGACGCCTTCGCCATACGCCTGCTGGATCGACCATCGGATCGCTCCTGCGTCTGGCACCGTCGCGGCTCATCCTGTATAGGCGCCTCCAATCTCCTGAGGCCGCTCATGTCGTTCATTCCGGACACCGCCACGCTGATCCAGTTTGCCATTGCCACCGTGATCCTGGCGATCACGCCGGGGCCGGACATGACCTTGTTCGTCTCGCGCACGCTGAGCCAGGGCCGCGCCACCGGCTTTGCCTCGATGGCGGGTGCGCTGTGCGGCACGCTGATCCACACCACGCTGGTGGTGGTCGGCGTCTCGGCGCTGATCGTCGCTTCGCCGATGGCCTTCTTCGTGCTGAAGATTTTTGGTGCCGGTTATCTCGTCTTCCTGGCCTGGCAGGCGATCACCAGGGGCTCGGCCTTTTCGCCGGAGAAGAAAACCGGCCCCGAAATTTCGCTGTTGCGCAGCTGGGCGGCGGGCCTCGGCGTCAATCTGCTCAACCCGAAGATCATTCTGTTCTTCATGACCTTCCTGCCGCAGTTCGTGTCCGCGCATGATCCGAGCGCACCGGGAAAGCTGTTTTTCCTTGGGCTCATGTTCATCGTGCTGTCGATCCCGGTGACCGTGCCGATGGTGCTGGCGGCGGAAAGGTTCTCGGCGGCGATGAAGGCCAGCCCGCGCGTGACGCGGGTGGTGGACTATCTCTTTGCCGGCGTGTTCTCCGCCTTCGCGCTCAAGATCCTGACGGCGCAGGCGAAGTAGGGGCCCGTCATCCTGTACGACCATCCTCTTCGGATCCTGGCTCGCCCTGCCACCAGCTTCCGGCCCAGCGCCCGGCGCTGAGCCAGTAGAAAATGCCGCCGACCATGCCGCTGCCGATCACTGCCATGATGGCGCTGGTGTCCCTGACCGCGAAGGTGGTGTCACCGCTGTGGTCGACGAGGCCGAGGAAAACCGCCGCAACCACCGCACCCGCCAGCGCATAGAACAGCCAGTCGCGCCGGCCGAGGATCTCGGCAACCAGGATGACGACGCAAGCCGGCATCAGGGCGAAATAAGC
>NZ_RZQG01000678.1:0-3300 GCF_003998635.1 Mesorhizobium sp. M7D.F.Ca.US.004.03.1.1 | reverse complement strand
CTGTCACGCATCGAACCGATGCTGCGGCGGCTGCTCGATCGCACGTGAACACTCCGGCGTCTTTGTGGGGCGACACGAATTATTTCCCAGTGCCCGAATCCTTTCGCCTCACAATAGCGTCTCGAAGATGAGCGACCTCAAAGGCGCAGGGCAACTAGGAGGACAACAGCGATGAAACGCCACCTGATACGCTACAAGACGAAGCCGGAACGGACCGACGAGAATGAATGGCTGG
Organism: Mesorhizobium sp. M7D.F.Ca.US.004.03.1.1; assembly: GCF_003998635.1. Taxonomy (NCBI): domain Bacteria; kingdom Pseudomonadati; phylum Pseudomonadota; class Alphaproteobacteria; order Hyphomicrobiales; family Phyllobacteriaceae; genus Mesorhizobium; species Mesorhizobium sp. M7D.F.Ca.US.004.03.1.1. The sequence goes on along the minus strand of NZ_RZQG01000678.1, from coordinate 3,065 downwards.
TCAAGGCCGTGTTCCTGGAGCTGCGGGAAAAATCGCCGGAAGGCGTTCGCTACATGACATGGCGATCTAACGACGGGTCCTTTGTCCATCTGGTCGAGACGGAAACCGAGGCCCATGCCGACATCATCACCGGGCTGGCGGCATTCGAGGCCTTTCAGAGTGGCATCAGGGATCGCTTGATCGAGCGTCCGCAGCGCGAGGAAATGACCGTGGTGGGCCATTACCGGATGCTGGACCAATAACGGCGAACAGAGGCGCATGAACATTCCTGGCGAGATCCGTGAGCCTTTTGCCCGCCTGTTCGGCGAACTGCGTCCCAAGCTGCACCGCTATTGCGCCCGCATGACGGGCTCGGTCATCGACGGTGAGGACGTGCTGCAGGAAGCGCTGACAAAAGCGTTCGAAGCTCTGCCCAACGCCGGCCCGATCGCCAACCCGGAAGGCTGGCTGTTTCGCATTGCCCACAATGCTGCACTCGATTTCCTGCGCCGTCGCGCCCGTGAAAAGGCCTTTGCCGATGAGGATCCGGACATGATCGTCGACCCGGCAAACCCCACCGTCGACCGTCAGGCCGCGGCGGCCGGACTGCATACCTTCATGCGCCTTCCCGTCGCGCAGCGAAGCAGCGTCATCATGATGGACGTTCTGGGCTATTCGCTGCAGGAAATAAGCACCACACTCGACACCAGCATTCCCGCGGTTAAGGCGGCGCTGCATCGTGGTCGCCATCGGCTGCGCCATCTTGCGGACGAACCGGACGACCGCCCTGTTCCGAGATTGAGCAACGCAGAGCGTCTGTTGCTCGAAGCCTATATCGATCGTTTCAACGCCCGCGACTTCGACGCGGTGCGCGACATGCTGGCGGATGAAGTCCGGCTGGAGCTGGTGGCCAGGACGCGGCTCAACGGCCGCAAGGAAGTCGGCACCTACTTCGGCAACTATTCCCGAGTGCAGGATTGGCGTTTCGTACCGGGCTTCGTCGAAGACAGGCCGGCGATCCTCGTCCGCGATAGCGATGATCCGGCGGCGCGGCCATCCTATTTCATCCTGCTGGCCTGGAAGGACGGCAAACTCTTGACCATCCGGGATTTCCGCCACGCCCGCTACATCGCAGACGGCGCCGAGTTGTTCGTGCTTTGAAACGATTTCGGGGCGAAAAGGCCTCTCGTGCTGCCTACTGCCTACTGCAGCGACTTCAGCAGATTGTCGAGCGTGAACGGATTGGACTTCGGCTTGGCCGGCGGCGGGTTGTCGTTGGCCTCCGGCAGCGGCGCACGCTCCATCTTCGGAGCCTGCTGCGCGGCCTTGCGCTCAGCCTCGAGCTTTGCCTTTTCCTGCGAGGCAATGCGCATCGCCTCTTCCGCCTTCTGCCGCTCCTGCTCGTCGGCCTGTGCCTTGGCCGCTTCGTCGGCGGCCTGCTGTTCGGCAGCGGCCTTGGCGTCCGCATCCGCCTTGGCTTTGGCATCCGAGTCAGCCTTGGCTTTCGCCTCCGCTTCGGCCTGAGCTTTGGCGTCGGCTTCAGCTTTCGCCTGGGCGTCCGCTTCGGCCTTGGCCTTGGCGTCAGCCTCGGCTTTCAGCCGGGCTGCTTCCTCCTGTTTGCGCAATTCCTCGGCGGCATTGTCCCGTTCGGTCTGCAGCGCCGCGTAATAGCGCACTTCGCGCCGCAGCCGCTGCTTCTCGAGCAGAGCAGCCTGCATCGCCTCGACGCGCTGCTGCTCCTTCTCCAGCGCGCGCTGGGTTAGGAACTGTGCCAGCGGCTCGCTGTCGAACTGCCGCTTCACGGCGCCGAACGGCCCCTCGGCGGTGAAGTTCACGACCGGTTCGGAGCCGACCTGGGCCTCGTCGCCTGGCCGATAGGTGATCGCCCCTTTGGCCGACACCATGGCTGTGTTGAGATCAGCTGTGATGTCAGCGGACAAGGTCGCAGCCGGATTGTCGAGGCTGATGGGCGGCGCCCTCAGCATGCCGCCGGCAACCGTGAAGGCGATGTCGGTGTCCTTGGCGGCGAGACTGCCATCGGCGGCGATGTCAGGCGCGAAGCCGGCGGTCTTGGCCGCATCGATGTCACGCCCGATCGCATCCGCCTTGGCGAGGAACGCACTGAACGCATCGGGATTGACGCCGGCGACCTGCAAGCTCTTCAGCGTCGCCGTACCGGATCCGGACAAGGCGGCGACCATCCCTTCGACCGATTTGCCGCTGCTTGACAGCGCCGTCGAGAAATCGCTGATGCCGCTGATGCCTGCATCCGGCAGCACGGTCGCCAGATCGGCGCCAGCCAGTTTCATCTGGCCGGTGAAAAGTCCTGTGCCGTCATTGTTCTTCAGCTCGAACAGGCCTGTCAGCGCCCCACCCAGCAATTTCGCCTTCAGATCCGAAACGCGGATGCCTTCCTGGTCGAGCTTGAGCGAAAAGGCGGCATCATAGGCGGTGGCGAACCGGCCGGCGGCGAGCGCTGCCGTCGTCAGGTCGAGGTCGGCGGTGAACGGCAGGCTGGATTTCTGGCTGAACGGTGTGGCCGGCCACACCCCGCTCTTATCGGCCACTTGCTTGTCGGCCCCCTCCTGGTCGACAAGAAAGGCGGAATCGCCGAACAGTGCCACTGCCATCGGATCGAGGTCGAGTTCGTCGAGCACCAGCGCACCGGCCAGATGTGGCACGCCGGCCTTGCCGTCGACCCCCTCCTTCACATCGACATTGACGTCGCCGGACACCGCCGCTTCGTTGATGGCGCCGTTGAGTTCGTCCAGCACCAGCAGACCGTTGCCATAGTCGCCCTGCGCGGCGAGCGACGTCGACATGCCGGCTCCCATGCCCGGTAGGCCGATGCCTGATGTCATCAGCCATGGCTCGATGTCGGCAGCGTCAAGGCTGAGCTTGCCCTTGGCGGCGAGGCCTTGCGACGTATCGGCGATCGTGCCTTCGAAAGCGGCCTTGAAGTCGTCGCCGGCAAGGCTGAAACTCGTCGCCAGGCCGCCGCCAAGCGTGCCCTTGGCCTGAATGTCCGTGCTTGCCTCGCCCAGCATGCCGAGCGGCAGCGCCGGCAGGCCGTAAAGGGCCAGCAG